>JAVHPA010000113.1:0-8542 GCA_036170345.1 Candidatus Moraniibacteriota bacterium | reverse complement strand
CAAGGGTTTGGCTGTTCGCCAATTAAAGCGGTACGCGAGCTGGGTTCAAACCGTCGTGAGACAGGTTGGTCTCTATCTGCCGTAGGCGTCGTTGCTTGAGAGGAGTCTTTCCTAGTAAGTAATTGCTACTTTCCCGAGTAATCGGGATTGAAAATCCGACTAATAACGGTGAAACCTTCATTATTTTAATGGTCTTTTGAGCGTATGTCTTTGCGGTCCAAAGAAAATTATGCTAGGATAAACTTACTTGAGGACCATAAAATATTAAGGCAATACCGTGGGAAGTCGTTCTAAAATTAATTTAGCGTATATTGCAGGTTTTCTGGATGGAGATGGAAGTTTAATGATGCAAGTCAAGAAAAGAAGTGATAATGGAAAATCAAGGTTTATGATGACCATTTGCTTCTATCAGGATTCGCGTCACGACAAGCCTCTTCATTGGATCAGAAAAATGCTTGGTATTGGCTATGTCAGCCAAAGAAATGACAATATAACCGAACTTCGAATAAACGGATACCAGAGAATCAATGAGATAATCACGAAACTCCTGCCGTTTTTAAAGTTCAAGAAGATCCAAGCCAAAGCATTATTGAGAGGAGTTCGAATTCTGAAAAAAAAGAAACTGCAAAAAACGGATTATGACAAGCTGATTGATATAGTTCTTGAAATTCAAAGCGAGAATTATGTGACGAAAAAGAAGAAAACGAAAAAAGAATTGCTAAAAATTTTAGGATTGACCCCGTAACGACTTTTTCGCCTCATCGGCGAAAGGATAGCGTGTTAATAAAAAATCTAAACCGCTATAATATGTAGGCTCCGCCCAAATTTCTTCGAAAATTGCGGCGGATGAAGATATAGTCTGGGCCCGCAGAAATGCGGGAAAGAACTGACGAGAGGACCGGAAAGAACGAACCTCTGGTGTACCAGTTGTTCCTGCCAAGGGCACCGCTGGGTAGCTAAGTTCGGAAGGGATAATCGCTGAAAGCATCTAAGCGAGAAGCCCACCTCAAGATAAGGCAACTGTTCCGATTTATCGGAATACAACTTCCTGGGAGAAGACCAGGTTGATAGGCTCTAGGTGTAAGTCCAGCGATGGATTGAGCCGAGGAGTACTAATATGTTGAAGATTTACCCTCTATCGTTTTTTTTACCAGCCGAAGCATTCTGCGAAGGCTGGCTTCATTGGGAATTTACAATTGTAATTCTCAAAGAAATCAGGCCAGCAATTAATAATCACTAATTGGACTTTTTTCAATTAGTGATTATTGTGTTGACAAATTTTCGTTTAAGCGGGAAAATAACAAGGATGACAAAGAAAATAAAGGAATACAAAGGAAGTTTTCTTTTGGCGTTTGCGATTCTCGCGACCGTTGTTTTGTCAATCGTGTTTTTCATGTTCACCGCGCCGGTTATCAAGGCTTTTTAAATTTATAGTTCTCGGTGCTTCTAGCGACAGAGGTACACCCGATCCCATCCCGAACTCGGCAGTTAAGCCTGTCAGCGTCGATGGTAGCCGCAAGGCAAGAGTAGATCAGTGCCGAGAACTATAAACTTAAAAAAAGCGTGGGACGAAGACAGCAGTTTCAGCCCGAGGGGCTGATCCGCCTTGGGCGGAAAGCCTGTCCGCGCCGATGGTAGCTTTCATTAGCAAGAGTAGGTCGGTGCCAGCTATTATAAGTTTAAAAAAAGCAAGAGTAGGTTTACCCGTCCGAAGTCCCGCTTAGCGGGACGAAGGCGGGTCAATGCCGAGAACCAAGAAATTAAAGAAAAAACCCGTCAGTACGGGTTTTTTTGTACAAGGAAATTAAGATTTTTCAGTCGTAAAAAGATTATATCGATTACTTCGCCTTTACATCAAAATTGATCTGGCCTTCAAAAGAGGGGACTGATTTTATCCAAAAAGGGAAAAATTTCACGTCGATCGAATCCACTTCCGGGAATTTGGCATATCTTTCGCGAAGAGCCGACTCGTTATAGCCGATTATCCCTTTCTTATCAAGAATTTTGCTCGGAAGTTTGGACATCAGAATGGCCGGAACAGTGATTTTCACTTCGGCTTCGCCGTCCGTATTGCTGATGTCGGAAAGTTCATATTTGATCGAATTTTCGTCAATACGAGCGATTTCCTGGCTGGCGCCGACTTGGCTTTCAAATTTTTCAATGGCCATTTCTTTCAAATCCTTTTCATTATAAATGATACTGGCCACTTTTCCGCGGACGAACACTTGAAAGCTGTCGGCGACCGTTTCCGGCGCGACACCGGCATGGCTCTCCAAAATTTCTACTCGTGTTAATCCCGGCGAAACTTTTTCTTCCGGGGCGAGTTGCTCTTTTATTTTTTCAATTTCCTGCTTACCGAGGCCCTCAGCCGTTTGTTGAACGGCGCGATTGATATCATCCTGGGTGGCGACATTAGTTTCAATTTCTCCGCCGGAAAATTCGCTTTCATTTTCCGCCCAAATGCGATCGCGATTCCACTGGCTCATTCGCAAAAAATAAAATCTTCCAGGAGGAATATTGCCGACGAGTCCCTTGTTTTTTGCCGTAACAGTTGCTTCGACCTCTCCATTCGCCGGAACACTGACTTCGTGATCGAGTAAGAAAATATTTTTGGGACCAAAACCAACTACTTCTGGGGAGTCGCCTTGAACAAGTTGCGCCCCGGCTTGCAAAAAAAAATCTTTCTTCCATATATTTTTTATCTTTACCGCGCCTTTCCCGAAATCTTCGATTTTGCGCTCCGTGACAGTATTCACGTCTTTAGTGATTTCTCCCTGCGATTCAACAATTCTTCCCGGCAAAACAAGATTTTCCAAATTCGGCTTGAGAGCTTTGGCGTCCACAGTCAAATTAACTTCCGTTGATTTACTTTCTATCTTGGGGTGAATAATAATCGTCGTCCGGGCCAAAGTGTAGTTTATCACCACTCCCGCCATAACAAGAACCAGCAGTAAAAATGCCCAGAAAAATTTGCGATGAGGAGAGTTGTTATACGTGCCTAAATGCATAAATATTGCTTCAGAATTCTTTAAATCATTCTTATTTTTACTTCCTTTATCACTTCCCCCAGCGCTCGAGCTACTTCTTCAGTGTAACTTATCCGAAACGGCGTTTCAAGACGGCTGGGAGAATTGGAATTGGCATTGCCTATTTCCAGAAAAATTCTGGAGTCGCCCCGGTCGGCCTTTCCCAAAATCGCGGAAACTTTTCGGAGAAGCTCGGAGCTGGCGCCTTCCGGAAGGCTTATAAATATTTTCTTTGAATTTTTATCCTGATCCATTTCGGTTTTTCTTTGCTTTTCCAGCGCTTCATATCGTTCAATCTCATCCTGGCTGACTTTGCGGACTTCATCGCAAAGCAGCTTTAGCGTTCCATCCTTGTCGGAAATTTTTCCGGAAGCGAGAATGACGTTTCCTTCCTGCCAAAGCGCGCCGTATTGTTCCATAACTCTGGGGAATACGATGATCTCCATTTTCTGCCCGCTGGCGTCTTCAAGGCCGACGAAAGCCATGTTCTTCTGTGATTTCAAAAAAATCTTTTTTATCTTGTCGATTATTCCGCCGATCGTTACAGTTTGTCCGACGTGGCTTTGGTCGATTTGGGAAACCGGTGTGGAAAAATGGCGGAAAAAATCCAGATATTCCGCCAGAGGATTATCGCTTACATAAAGCCCAAGAAGCTCTTTTTCCCAAGCGAGCCTTTCTAGCTTAGGAGCCGGTTCGGCCGGAGCGAGGCTGATTTCCGGCGTTTTTATCAAAGTGCCAGCTGTACTAAAGAGACTGATCTGATTAGAAGCAAGATTCCGCTGAAAATCTCTTGAATAATTTAGAATATTCTCGACATTGGAAAGAAGCTGGTTGCGCTCGCCCAATTCGTCCATCGCGCCAGCCTTGGCCAGACTCTCGAGAGATTTTTTGTTCAGATCTTTGGTCTGGATTCTTTCAATGAAGTTGGTCAGATTCTTGAACTTGCCGTTCTTTTTTCGTTCCTCAACGATAATGCCGGCCACATTTTTTCCGACGTTTTTGATGGCTCCGAGACCAAATCGGATCTTATCTTTCTTGCCCCGTACCACAACTTTATCTTCTTTAATATCTGAAGCAATATTATTTTTTGTGGTGCGGGGCTCGCCTTCCGCATTTTCTATAATGGCTGTAAAATTGACAAAACTTTCATTGACGTTCGGAGAAAGAACTTCGACGCCCATAATGCGGCATTCTTCCACTTCAATCGCGATCCGATCAATATCCTGCTGGTCGGCGGTCAGAAGCGCCGCCATAAACTCGATGGGATAATGAGCCTTGAGATAAGCGGTCTGGTATCCAATGAGGGCGTAGCAGGCGGCGTGAGAGCGGTTGAATCCATAACCGGCAAACGGTTCGATAAAAGCAAAAACTTTTTCCGCAATTTTTCGTTCGATGCCATTTTTGAGGCAGCCGTTGATGAATTTTATTTTTTCTTCCCGAATCAACTCCGGAATTTTCTTTCCCATCGCTTTCCGCAGAATGTCGGCTTCCGAGAGGGAAAAACCGGCCAAGGCCTGGGAAATTTGCATCACTTGCTCCTGATATACCGCCACGCCGTAGGTGTTCTCAAGGATCGGTTCGAGTTTTGGATGAACATAGGTTATTTTTTTCCGGCCGTGTTTTCGGGAAATGAAATCGGGGATCCAGTCCATCGGACCGGGACGATAAAGTGCCACCATCGCGATCACGTCTTCAAAGGTTGTCGGCTTCAACTGCTTCAGATATCTTTTCATTCCGCCTGATTCCAGCTGAAAGACGCCGGTCGTGAGAGCGCTTTGCAAAAGTTCATAAGTTTTTGAATCATCGAAAGGGATTTCATCGATATTTATCTTGATATTTTTCGTTTTATCGATAATTTTGATGGCGTTCTGGATAATAGTCAGGTTTTTGAGGCCCAAAAAATCCATTTTGAGAAGGCCGATTTTTTCCACGTAGCTGGATTTGGTCGAGGCTGAATATTGGGTTACGACGTTTTCCGTATCGCCGGAAACGTATTGCAGGGGAGAATAGTTTACGACCGGCTCCGGCGTGATCACCACTCCGCAGGCGTGCATAGAAGCGTGCCGGCAAACGCCCTCCAGGCGCGCGGCGCTGTCAAGAAGTTTCTTGGCGGCCGGGTCGGCGCTATACAAGCTGGCCAGCTCCGGAACGCCTGCCACGCTGTCCTCGATGGTCATATTGGCCGGAATGAGTTTCGCGGTTTTGTCGCAGAACTCATAGGGGTATCCCAGCGCTCGTCCTGCGTCGCGAACGGCCGCGCGAGCCGCCATAGTCCCGAAAGTGATAATTTGAGCGACGTGATCGTTGCCGTATTTTTCCCTTACATAAGCCAAAACTTCGTCCCGGCGGGTGTCCGCGAAATCGAGATCGATATCAGGCATCGAAATTCTCTCCGGGTTTAAGAAACGCTCAAAAAGAAGATTATATTCAATCGGGTCGATATTAGTAACGTTAAGAAGGTAGGAAACAAAACTGCCCGCGGCGCTTCCTCTTCCCGGGCCGACCACAATTCCTTTTTTTTTCGCCCAATTCACGAAATCCTGAACGATGAGGAAATAAGAGGCGAATCCGGTTTTCTCAATGACGGAAAGCTCGAAATCCATTCGATCCCGATGCTCTTTGGTTATATTTTTCCCGAAACGCTCTATGAGCCCTTTTTCGCAAAGTTCCAAAAGATAGGAATCGGGAGTGTAGCCTTTCGGAACTGTATAAAAAGGAAGTTTTGTGTTGCCCAGCTCTATTTCAAGGTCGCACATCTCGGCAATTTTGACCGTGTTTTCAATGGCTTCCGGAATGTGTCCAAAGCCTTCCTGAATCTCATCAAAATTCCGCATATGAAGATCAAAATCCATCAGATTCATGCGATTGGATTCGCTCACTTTGCGATTCGTCTGGACGCAAAGCAAAATATCATGGATCGGCGCGTCATCGAGATTGACATAATGAAGGTCGGTAGTGGCAACGAGCGGCACGCCGGTTTTTTTGGATATTTCGATCAATCCGTCACTGGCGATCTTCTGGTTCGGAAACCTGGGGTGATGCTGGATCTCGAGATAAAAATTTCCTTTCCCGAAAATATTTTCGTATTCAAGGGCGGCTTTTTCCGCTTCCTCTCTTTTTCCGCTCAAAACCAAAGAGGGGATTTCACCTTCGATGCAAGCCGAAAGGCCGATCAGGCCCTCGGAATATTGGCGCAGAATTTCTTTGTCGATCCTGGGCTTATAATAAAATCCCTCCAAGTGGGCGATGGTCACCAGTTTCATCAGATTTTTGTATCCTATTTCGTTTTTGGCGAGCAGGATCAAATGGTGCCGGGTATCATCAATTTTCGGCCGTTTGTTTTTCCGTCCGTTCGGCGCCAGATACATCTCGCAGCCGATAATCGGCTTGATGCCCCGGTCTTTCGCTTTTTGATAGAATTCAATGGCGCCATAAAGCACCCCGTGGTCGGTGAGCGCCAGCGCGTCCATTCCCAGCTCTTTGGCGCGGTCAAGAAGCTCGTCGATTTTGGCGAGCCCGTCCAAGAGGGAATAGTGGGAATGGACGTGGAGATGGACGAAATTACTTCCTGGTTTTTTATCGGACATAATTAAAAATAACCTCCTTTACCCGGTGTCAATTCTAACCACCCAACTCAAAAGCTTAACGGACGCAAGGCAAAGCCGCTTCGCCTTTGTATATGGATTAAAACTACGGATGACCGGAATTGATACGGGGCCTAAAAGGTTCTTGTTGTTTTTTGTTATTATAACGCAATTGGCAAAAATAAAAAAGCGTGACAAAAAAAGCCGATGCTCGCGCAAAGGCTCTTTTTGTCGCTATTCAACCTTTGATCTATACTAATGGTTGAACTTACTTAAAAGAGGTGGGAAGCACATATGAAGGAACCGTTCCGTGCTTTCTGACTTTGACTTGAGTGGTATTGTAGATTAAATCAAAAGGAGTACTATCGGTTATGCTTCTTGAGATTCCTTGGATCGTGACGACGTCGCCCTCTTTCAGATCGGCGTAAGCTATTCTTGTCTTTCCGAACCAAAATTTGGTATATCCGTATGTTAGGACCGCTGATATTTGATTATCTTTTTTAATCATTAGGAGGGTTCCTTGTATGTCGCCTCCGGGAAACCCCATATCACCCGCTGGAAAAATATCGACAATCGTAGCAAGATATAGCCCTTTTGTTTTTCGTGTAGAATTATTTTTGACTTTTGATGCGTTAATATTTGTTTCATCTGCAGTTTTTCCCCAGACGGTTATTGAATCATTAGGCAAAAATTCCAATAATCCCGAAAGCGGGGCTTTTTCACCTGAAGCGCGTCGAATTGCCGCTTTGCTTGCGTCAATAGTATAACTGGCGCTTTCACTGTGAGCCGCGATAGTTTTGGCGTCGGCGTCAACCGAATCGACGGTTAGATTCTTCAGCACTACCTTGTGCGATTTTGCCCCTGTGTCAGCCATGACGCCAAAAAACGGGGTCACCATAAGCATGACCGTGGCGACCGCGATCGCCCTCCTTTTTGTTTTCATTTTTTTGTTTTACGATTTATCCCCCTTGGTCACATTATACTCACAAAAGAACTATAATCCAAGTAGGACTTATCCACAGCCGGATTGCGAGGAGGCGCACCGGAAAAAGCGTTTCCGTGAATTTTTTTATTAAGATTAATTGCTAATCCAACTTTGTATAATTGTCTTTCACGAGAATATCAAAATTTTTCGTTTTGGTGATGGTTTTTTTGGAAGAATTCCATGTTCCGGTCACCAAAACCTTGTCGTCTGCGCGAATATCGGCGAATTTCTTTTTCTTTCCGTCATAAGTGATTTTGGTTGATTTCGAAATGGCGACTGTTATTTTGCCCCGCTTGGTCGAGACGATCTTGACTGTTTGGGTGGCCGAGCTGATCGAATCAACCACTCCGTAAAAGGTGGCCGACTTGGTGGTTGACAGATCCCGGACTTCAGTGGCGGTCACATCTCTCTTATCAAAAGAACCTTTTACGTCGAGAACATCTCCATCTTTCAAATCTGAAAATGTCATGCTCTTGCCGCTCTTGCTCTCCTTTTTTATTGTGGCGCTCGCAGCGTCAATAGTATAAGTGTCGCCGTCTTTTACGGCCTTGATCGTGTTATCACTGTCATCAGTGCTTTTCACGATCATGTCCTTTACTGTTTTGTTTTTTGTCCCCGCCCGTGCTTCCGGATTCGCGGCCGCGAAAAAAAACAGGACCAGACAGCCGGCCAAAGCCGCGGCGATTGTTATTTTTGCTTTTCCGCCTTTGGCGGACATTTTATTTCTCATTTTATTTTGATTAAATATTTATTAGCTATATAATACAACAAAGCCTAAAAAGGAACAAATGATTTATCCACACCTCGAAAAGGAAAAATATTATTGGAATCAAGGGCTGTACAGAATCGCCGGAATTGACGAGGCCGGGCGGGGACCCCTCGCCGGTCCGGTGGTGGCCGGAGCGGTGATCGCGCGTCCTGATCTCATAGAAAGCCTCAAAAAGGCG
>JAVHPA010000112.1:0-8585 GCA_036170345.1 Candidatus Moraniibacteriota bacterium | reverse complement strand
CGATGTTGCGCGTCACTGATACTAAAACGCATGACATCACGCGCGAGATTGGGCCGTTCACCAAGCCGATTCGTCCGTTCACGATTAACGGTAAGCAATCATTGGTTTACGTCAACGTGAATGATTTGCTAGGTTTTGAAATCGGTGACATGGAAACGGGCAAAATGCTGCAACGCGTCGAAGTCACCGGCGTCACAATGGGCCCAGTCAAACGGCACGGATGCCCGTCGCACGGCATCGGCCTCACGCCGGATGAAAAAGAAATCTGTCGGCCAGTTTGCGGGACCAGTAGTTGTTGCCCTCGATGGAAAATTTCTTCGATTGGGAACTCGCGAAAGTGATCCAGCCGATTTTTTGCTGGATCAGCCCCGCTTCCGCCAAAATTGTTTCCGTGCTCACATAGGCGTACTGATGCAGAGCCTTCGTCCCCAAAAGACGCGGATCAATTTCGCCGGCGGATTTGAGCGAATAAAGGCCTTTGTAGATCCGAAACAAAAGCCCGCGCCGGACATATCTTTTGAGCGTGGTATAAAGCGTGTTGTTGTTTTTTATCCGCCACAAATTAGCCAAGTCCCGGGCGTGAAAAACCTGTTCCCCCATCCGCGCGATCTCCGCAAACCGCTCTGAAGCATCGACATTATATCCTGTACTCATGTGTACAGTATATCATAACGCCATTTTCCTGTCAACACTAAAGCCTTGCTAAATGTGCTTTTTAATAGTATTATTAATTTAGCTTGAATAATTAGTAAGCGATATTTTTATGGCTTTAACAAAGCAAAAGAAAGAAAAGGTCATTGGAACGACCAAGATCCATGAAAAAGACACTGGCTCACCGGAAGTGCAAGTGGCTCTCTTCACGGAAAAAATCAAGAGTCTCACCAGTCATCTTAAAAAAAACAAGAAAGATAACCACTCCCGCCGGGGGCTGCTGAAAATGGTCTCAAAACGAAAAAAACTGTTGAGCTACCTGAAGAGCAAGGACGTAAAGCGTTATAAGAAACTAACCACCCGTTTGGGACTCAAAGAGCAATAATTTTCTAGATTTTTTTTATGCCTACGGAAACAAGTAAATTTCCCGAACAAAGAGTTGGAATTCTGGTCGACATCCAGAATATGTATTATTCGGCCAAGGTCCTTTATAAGAAAAAGGTGAATTTCAAGGAAGTGCTGAAAACCGGCGTGGCCGGCCGCAAGCTCATTCGGGCCATTGCTTATGGCATAAAAACCATTGAGGGACTCGAGAAAAATTTTTTCGACGCCCTTCAAAAATCCGGCTATGAAGTCCGCACCAAAGACCTGCAGATCTTTCCGGGCGGCGCCAAGAAAGGGGACTGGGACGTGGGGATCACTGTTGACGCTATCAAGCTGGCCGGACACTTGGATGTGGTGGTTTTGGTCACCGGCGACGGAGATTTTATTCCGCTTGTTCAGTATCTTCAAAACACCAAAGGCTGCCGCGTCGAAGTAATTGCCTTTTCCGAATCCGCTTCGGGAAAACTGGCCGAGGTCGCCGATGATTTCATCAATTTAAGCGAGAATAAAAGAAAATTCTTAATTTAAGAAATACTAATTGACCTAATTTCTAATTGATCTAAAAAAGTCCCAAAAAACAATAACCAAAAACCTGAATTAACGATAGAAAAAATAATTTTGGGATTTGGGAATTGGATATTATTTAGGTCAATTAGAAATTAGATATTAGAAATTTAATAATAATATTCCGCCAGCTCTAATAACTAATGGCACACATGCCTTACTAAGATATTAATTGGTATCGCGTGCGTGTGATTCGTCTATTAGCGCTGCCGGACAAAGAATCTTTATGGAACTGAAAAAATTTGAAACCGAAATTGCCGGAAGGAAGCTGATTATTGAAACCGGCCTTTTGGCCAACCAGGCCAACGCTTCCGTCACCGTGCGCTACGGCGACACAATGGTGCTCGCGACCGCCGTTATGAGCCCGGAAGCGAGAGAAGGCGTGAACTATTTTCCTCTCATGGTTGATTATGAAGAGAAGTTCTATGCTTCCGGAAAAATCAAAGGCAGCCGTTTTATCAAGCGCGAAGGAAGACCCACCGATGAAGCCATCCTGAATGCCCGCCTCATTGACCGTACTCTGCGTCCGCTTTTCAACCAGCAAATGCGAAACGAGGTCCAGGTGGTCGTTACGGTTCTTTCCATCGACCAGGAAAACGATCCAGCGCTCGTCGGAATTATCGGCGCTTCGACGGCTCTCGCCATTTCCAACATCCCCTGGAACGGCCCGATAGGCGCGGTGCGAATCGGAGAAAAAGAAGGAAACCTCCTCATCAATCCGATAAACGGGGACTTTGAAAAAAGTTCGTTCAATATTGTGGCCTGCGGAATCAAAGGCAAGATTAATATGGTTGAAACCGGCGCCCGGGAAATCGCGGAAGAAAAAATTTTCGAGGCTTTTGTCGAGGGACAAAAGGCCATTAACCAAATTGTCGGATTCATCAAAAATATCCAAAAAGAAATCGGAAAACCGAAAATCCAGCCCATTCTTCTCGAGGCGGAAGAAAGTTTTGCGAAAGAAATCCTTCAAAAATTTTCCGCAAAAATAAGGCCGGCTCTTTATCAAAAAGATTACGCCGTCCAAACTGCCGCGCAGCAAGAGCTTCTCAAGGAAGTTTCCGATTATGTAAAAACGGCCTATCCGGACGATCACAGTCAAAAAAAAGAACTGGCTTTTCTTGTTCTTGATGTTGAGATGGAAAGAATATTTAAAGAATCGGTGCTGGAGAATAATGAACGGCCGGACGGGCGAAAGCTGGATGAGGTGAGACCCATCGCCTGCCAAGTCGGATTTCTGCCCCGTACTCACGGATCGGGACTTTTCACCCGCGGTGAGACGCAGGTTCTTTCCGTGGTGACTTTGGGAGCGCCCGGCATGGAACAGGTTATTGACACGATGGAGCTCGACGAGAAAAAAAGATTTATGCACCACTATAATTTTCCTCCTTTTTCCGTGGGAGAAGTGCGGCCACTGCGCGGTCCCGGCCGGCGGGATATCGGACACGGGGCTTTGGTGGAAAAGGCGCTTGATTCAATGATGCCCGACAAAGAAATATTTCCTTATACCATAAGGGTGGTGAGTGAAGTACTCTCTTCCAACGGCTCTTCCTCGATGGCCAGCACCTGCGCCAGCAATTTGGCTCTTATGGACGCGGGCGTGCCCGTGAAGTCCGCCGTTGGCGGAATTTCAGTGGGGATTGTCGTGGGTGAAAAAGGCGAATATAAATTGCTCTCCGACATTCAGGGACCCGAAGATCATTTTGGAGGAATGGACTTTAAGATCACCGGCACGGAAAAAGGAATTACCGCTATTCAGCTTGATGTCAAAGTGGACGGGCTCACAAGCGAAATGATAAAAGATGCTTTAGCCCAATCTCGAAAAAACCGTCTGGATATTATCGGAATTATGAACCGAACCATCAGTGCGCCCCGGGCGGATCTTTCCCCTTTTGCTCCTCGCATTATTATAGTCAAAATCAATCCGGAAAAAATTCGCGCCGTTATCGGACCGGGCGGAAAAGTCATCAATCAGATTATTGACGAAACAGGCGTGGAAATAGACATTGAAGACGACGGAAACGTTTTCATTACTTCAACTAACAAGGAGGCGGGAGAAAAAGCGCGGCAGTGGGTGGAGAATCTCACTCATGAGGTCAAGGCCGGTGAAATCTTCAAGGGCCGCGTTACCCGCCTGATGAACTTCGGAGCTTTCGCGGAAATTCTTCCCGGCCAGGAGGGCCTTATTCATATTTCAGAAATTTCGGAGAAAAGAATCGACCGGGTGGAAGATGTTCTCGAGATCGGAGATATGGTTTCCGTGAAAGTGAAAGAGATCGATAATCTCGGCCGGATCAACCTCACTATGAGAGGTTTGGAAAATAGTGTAAAATAGAAAGAGCGATAAAAAGAAAATTCAATACAAAAAAATGTTTCAATTCAACACAAAAGTTTCTCTCTCCGATCCCAATCCCACCAATGTCAATCTCAATACCGCTTTGCCGAACTCCCACGGGAAGATCCGCACCTTGAAAGAGGATTATGAGGATTTGAAGAACGGCAAAATGAAAAAAGAGCAGGAATTGTTAGCTTCGGATATTGCCGAAGTAAACTCTCCGCCCGCAGCTGCCGCTCCCATTCCAGTACCGGTTTCCCGCCCTATGGCAGAGCCACCCAAGCCGCCGGAGCAATCCGCTTTTCTCCCTCCCGAGAAAAATGAAAAGAAAGAGGAGCAGAAAGAGATTTTCAATCCTTTCGGATCGCAATCTTTTTTCAACGGCAAATCACCTTTTGAAGAGGAGGGCCAGCCTGCCTTGCCGCAAAAAAAAGATGGAGCGGCGCCAAGAGGATACTCGCGAAAAACTTTAACCATCGTGTTTTCTTCGCTGCTCGCTTTGGTAATTCTCGGCGGCGGTTTTTATTATTGGTTTTTTATAAAAAAATCGCCCACTCAAACCAATGTTCCGCCGACTGCCCAGACAAAACCCGTTCCGCCTCCGATTCAGTCGGGCAATAAAAATCTGCGCTATCTCAATATCGACACAAGCCTTGGAAAAGAAGTAAATCAAAAAGCTTTTCAGGATCTCACTGAAAATTTTCTGGCTGACGCGGCGGAGAACGACCTCGCCGAAGTCAAGGTTCTTGATAAAGACAATCAGCCAATAGCACCGAAAGTGCTTGTTGCCAGTCTTGGTTTTTCTTTGCCGGACAAGTTGCTTCTGGATCTTACCAATGATTACAGCCTTTTTATAAAAAAGGAAAATTCGGAAGTTCGTACGGGAGCCGCTTTCAAACTCTCCGATACAACGGGGATTCTCGACGAGCTTGGACAACAGGAAAAAACTCTCCCCTCGCAATTACTTCCTTTTTACTTGAAAGGAGCGCCGACCGCGACGGTGATCAGCTTTAATCCAAGCCAATATAAAAATGCCGATATCCGATATTTCAATTTTCCGGACTCTTCCGGCATTTCCTTGGATTATTCCATCCTGACCGATAAGCAAAACGGCTACTTTATTTTCGCCACTTCAAAAGACTCTCTTCGGTCCATCTTGGACTTTATGTGGGGAAAATAATCCGGGCAATTTCCAAAAATATTTGACCTTTCCCAAAAAATCTGCTATACTGTACTTGTAGCTTGAAAAGTTAATATTTCATAGGTTTACGAGTTCCAATCACAATTTCCCCCTATTTGTGATTGGAACTCGTAAACTTTTCCGTATTATATTCTTTCCAACGAGAAGGAATAAAAACAAAAATAAATATTTTTGAAAAAAAATAAATATCAAAAAAGGTTCTTTATAAACCGCGGAAAGGTTGCGAATATCAGACATGTAGACAAACTACATGCTAGAATGTTATCTTGATGCCTTTCACCCGGGCTATTGATACTCATGGCATGTTGTTACATGTCTAACGCCGGCGGGCTCCGCCACATTATTTATATTTGGGCGTTGAGCCCGCCGGATTGACCAACTTAAAACAAATACGGGCTTGCGTTGAGATCGGCTTTTGATAGGCGGTTTTTTTGTTGTCTTATTCTGCTATACTAGAAATGATGAACCGGGAGCAAAACAAAAAAATCGGCCAGACGGGCGAGATGATCGCCGCCAATTATTTGAAACGAAGCGGCTACCAGATTTTGGATATGAATTTTGAGAACAAGCTTGGCTATCGGGTTGGGGAGCTGGACATCGTCGCCCGCGAAGAGAGTACTGGCGAGATCGCTTTTGTCGAAGTGAAAACGCGCCAGAAGGGGAGCTCGGGATCGGCGCATCCGGAACTTGCCATCACCCGCGCCAAATACCGGCGGCTCACGCGCATCCTCGGCCGGTATCTCCGCCAAAAAAGTCTGGAAAACGTACCGCACCGGCTGGACGCGATTTCGATCGAGATGGACATGGGATCAAGGAAAGCAAAGCTTCGGCATTTGAAGTATATCTACTATTGAAAATCTAAATCCAAAATTACAAATTCCAAATACCTGCCCGACATGAATGTCATTCAGGCGGGAATCCCAATGCTTTAAATCCAAATATTCAAACAGTTTTTAATTTAATATTTTGGATTTTGATATTATTTAGGATTTGATGCTTTGAATTTTGAATTTGCGATAGTCGACATATTCCTCGCCTATGTTATAATTTAAAAGCCTAAAAATTCATTCAATTATATGCTTGAACCAAAAATTCAGGAGGAGCTCAAACAAAAACTGCTCGCTGAAAAAAAACGCCTGGAAGAAAATATGGCCGGACTTGAATCGTCCCCCAAAAAACCGGACAGGGAATACCAGGCCGCTTTTTCAGAGATTGAGAGAGATGAAGAAGCGAATGCCGATGAGATGGAGATGTACGAAAGCAACGTGGCCACCGATAAAACCTTGAAAGGCGAGCTTAAAAAAGTAAATGCCGCCCTGGCCGCCATAGAGAAAGGAACTTACGGCTTTTGTGAGAATTGCCAAAAAGAAATTCCCCCCGAACGCCTTCGCGCCTATCCGCAAGCCGATACGTGCCTTGAGTGTAAAAAATAAAAGTTTATGAGAGTACGCTTTTCCACTTTAGTATTTGCTTTTCTTTTTTTTTCCGATCAGATCACAAAAATATTAGTTGATCTATCCTCCAATACCTTTCTTTTTATAAACCCGATTTGCAATAGCGGCATTGTATGGGGAGCACCAATTATGCCCGCTCTTTTTTATCCTCTTTGGCTTGCTCTTTTATTATTCCTAACAAGGCTTTTAACAAAAGCAGTTGACAATCGCAATAAAGTAGCGCTGATACTTATACTTGCCGGCGGATTTTCAAATATGCTTGATCGTGTTTTTTATGGTTGCGTCAGAGATTTTATTGATTTAAAAATATGGCCTGTTTTTAATTTGGCAGACATATATATTACAATAGGAGTATTGTTTTTAATTTTAAACGTTTTGAGAAATTACAAATCCAAAATCACAAATTCCAAATAAATCCCAATATTTTAAATTCCAATATCCAAAACTGTTTTGAATTTAACATTTTGGATTTTGATATTATTTAGGATTTGTAATTTTTAATTTTGAATTTAAATTTTATGTCATCAAAAGTCTTAAGCGCCACTACCTTGGGTTTAGCGAGCCATCTTGTCGAAGTCGAAGCTGACACTCATTCCGGAACGCATATTTTTTCTATCGTCGGCCTTCCTGACGCGGCTGTCAAGGAATCGCGCGACCGGGTGGACTCGGCCATCAAAAATTCCGGCTTCAAGCCGCCGCACCAATGCGGACATATCACGATCAATCTTGCTCCGGCCGATATCCGAAAAGAAGGGCCTCTTTATGATCTTCCCATCGCTTTGGGATTCCTGATCGCCACCAGACAAATAAAAGCCGACATTGAAAAGAAACTTTTTGTCGGAGAACTTTCTTTGGACGGGAAGCTCCGGCCGGTAAGCGGAGTCCTGCCGATTGCCATTATGGCCAAAAAGGAAGAAATTTCTGAAATGATCGTCCCCTTCGAAAACGCTAAGGAAGCCGCGGTGGTTGAAGGGCTTCGGGTCATTCCCGCCAAAAATTTTCAGGAGCTGATCGCGCATCTCACTGGAGAAAAAATAATCGAACCAGAACCTCCGCAAGATCTCGGAAAATTTTTCGATCCTCAAAAATATCTGTCCGATATGGCTTTCATCAAAGGCCAGGAATACGCCAAGCGCGCGCTCGAAGTCGCCGCGGCCGGCGGACACAACGTCCTGCTTTCCGGACCGCCCGGGTCGGGGAAAACGCTCCTCGCTCGCACATTTCCTTCGATTATGCCGCCGCTTACTTTTCCGGAAGCGCTGGAAATCACCAAAATATTTTCCATTGCCGGAAAACTCTCGCGGGGAATATCGCTCATTTCCGAACGTCCCTATCGCGCGCCGCACCACAGCGCTTCGGCTGTTTCTCTCGTTGGCGGAGGGCAATTTCCCAAACCCGGAGAAATCAGTCTCGCGCATCGAGGCGTATTGTTTCTCGACGAGTTTCCCGAATTTGGCCGCTCGGTTTTGGAAAACCTTCGCCAGCCCCTTGAAGACGGAGAAATCAGCGTCTCGCGCGCCCAAGCGACCCTTTCTTTTCCGGCCCGCTTCACGCTCATTGCCGCTATGAACCCTTGTCCCTGTGGCAACGCGACCGACCCAGAAAGGCTTTGCGGCTGCAGCCCGTCCGCGATCATAAAATACCAAAGAAAAATTTCCGGACCCATTCTCGACCGCATTGATATTCACGCCGAAGTCCCACGCATGAAATTTGAGAAGCTGTCCGACGCCAGGGAGGGAGAAAACAGCGCTTCCATTCGAGAAAGGGTGACTGCCGCGCGCGCGCGGCAGCTGGAACGCTTCAAAAATATTGACGGCCTCATCACCAACTCCGAAATGGGCAGCCAGCACATCAAAAAATTCTGCCCGCTCGGCGAAAAAGAACTCGACCTTCTTCGAAAAGCGGTCAATCAGCTCCATCTTTCCGCGAGAGCCTACCATCGCATCATCAAAATCGCCCGCACCATCGCCGACCTCGCCGGATCAGAAAATATCGAATC
>JAVHPA010000111.1:0-8668 GCA_036170345.1 Candidatus Moraniibacteriota bacterium | reverse complement strand
GAAATTTAAATAAGTTTTTCCGCAGAAATTGGGTTTATCCCGTCAAATTCGCCGAAGGCGACCATTTGACCGGGACATATAAATCCCAGTTAGGAAACAGTAACAGTTTTTGCTGTTATTTTAAGACCTGCGGAAAAAGCAGGTTATTTATTTATCCAAAAATGCATTCGTATATTCGCCCGCCTGCTTTGAAATGCTTCAAGATTTCGGAGTTAAGCTATAGTAAACTCCACGTGCATTATCTGTAATCGCTTAAAAAGAATCAAAGCATTTCGGGCAGGTATAAAATTCGTAATTCGTAGAGAATTTCTATGCTTACTCGCCATCAAAAAGAAGAATTAGTCAAAGATCTGACCGAGAAAATAGTTTCGAGCAAAGTCGCTATTTTTTCCGATTTTTCCGGAACAACCGTCAGCGGAATGGAGCAGTTGAGAAGCGAATTGAGAAAAAAGGGAGCTACCTACAAGGTGACAAAGAAGAAGCTGATTGATCTGGCTTTCAAAAATGCCGGAATCGAAGCGAATTCGTTGGATCTCGAAGGTCAAATAGGATTGGCTATCGGGCAGGAAGATGAAGTGTCGGCCGCGAAAATATTGAGCCAATTTTCCAAAAAGAACAAGAATTTCAAGATCCTTCGGGGAGTTCTCGAGAAAAAAGTAATTTCAGACAAGGAAGTGATGGCTTTGGCCGCTCTGCCGTCCCGGGAAGAATTGCTGGCGAAACTGGTCGGAACAATCAACGCGCCCGTTAGCGGATTCGTGAATGTCCTCGCGGGTAATTTGAGGAATTTAGTGGGAGTTTTAAAAGCGATTGCTGAAAATAAATAGGAATTTAGATATAATTAATTTTAATTTTAAACTATTATGACAGAAGAAAAAGCCATAAAAAAAGAAGCGACTACTGATGAAAAAAAAGCAGTTGAAGTTCCTGAAAAGTTCAAGCCATTAGTCGAGCAGATTGAAAGGATGTCTGTTCTCGAACTTTCCGAGCTGGTGAAGGTTCTCGAGGAAAAATTCGGCGTGAGCGCCGCGGCGCCTATCATGGTGATGGCGTCTGCCCAAGGCGGAAGCGGTGAGGCTGGCGAAGAAGCCGAAGCGAAGAGTGAATTCGACGTCGAATTGGTCGCGCCCGGAGATTCTAAGATCAATGTCATCAAAGCTGTCCGTGAAATAACCGGAAAAGGGCTCAAAGAATCCAAGGATCTGGTTGACGCGGCTCCGAAAGTGATCAAAGAAAAGGCTCCCAAAGCCGAAGCGGATGAAATCAAGAAAAAACTGGAAGACGCGGGAGCGACAGTAAACTTGAAGTAAAGACATATTTTTGCCAAAAGATATAAAAAATACCCCAATTCCGGGGTATTTTTTATTCCGTGGAAAATTTCAATATCTTTTTATCTTGAAGCAGAAGAACAGATTTATTTGTTTCATCCGCGACGAAGTCCGTAATATTGGAGATTGAAGCATTCCAAAATTGGGAAACAATTTTTCCGTCTTTTGAATATTGGATGACCCGGTGGTTTTTGTTGTCGAGCGCGTAAACATTTTCCACTCCCGGAGCGGAATAAATTTTATCAATCTTGAGAGGAACATTCGGCTTTTCAAAACTAATTTTATCGTCTTTGCGGCCTTGAAGATAAGCGGTAATGTCGCTGCCGGAAGCGGCATAGAGATCTTCGTTCAGGGCAAAACTCAAAGCATTCTTGATGTCCGAGCCGGATTTCAGCCAGTCCTGCCGGTCTCCAAATCCTCCTTCGGCGCGGGGGTAGCGGTAAATTTGATTGGCGGACGGATCGAGAAAATAGAGGTAAGTGAGATACGTTTCGATGTCCAGAGCGCCCAGACCGGCTGGAAGCGCAATGCTATTTTCCTGAAAATTCTTATTAATCGGCGTAAAAGACACGACTTTATTATCTTCGGTCAGGATAAAGAGAGCGTTTAGATTGGGCATGGACGCCATAAGCTTGAAATTTCCCACATTCAAATCGCACGGATTTTCCTCAACCGTTTTTGATTCCGGATTTATTTTCAGGATCGTTTTGCTGTTTTCCGGCAGGGAAAACAAAGAACCATTCAGTATAACCAGTGTTCGGGATTTTTGGGCTAAGTCGGCTACCGGCTCCAGGGCGGAAACAGGTTTCACTTGCGTATCTTCGAGAATTGAGGGGCTGGACGTGTTTTCGGTTTGAGGACTTGGTTCGTTCACCAGCTGCGAAATCGGTTTTTTATGAAAATTTTTATATAAGATAAGGCTGATTATCAGGACCAGAACCGCGGCTAAAATCATTCCAACAAAAAGTTTCTTCTTTTTGGAATCAATTCTGGAAAGGCGGCCGGCAAAATATCGGGAATGGCCTGTTATTTTTTCGACCAAATGACCCAATCTCATTTTTCCGCGGAACAGGAAGAACATCTTTTCTTTGATTTTCAGACGGCGAGCAAATCCGGCTGAATTTTGGAAAAAAGACACAATGAATTTTAGAGAGGCGGAATACAAGTTTTTGAGCGAAGAGAATGTTTTCGAAATAAAAGAAATTTTTTGAGTTTCCTTTTCTTTCTCCTTTATATATAGGTCCGGCTGCTTTTCTTTGGGCGGCGGCATTTTTATCTCGGACAATACAGGCGCTTGCTTTTTCGGGGCAGGGGAGAATGCTTGGTCGGGAAAATCAATAATAATCGCTCCTCCAAGTTCCGTATTGCCATGAAGGGAAGCCTCAATAAGGCCGGAAAATTCTTCCTGCGAGAAGCGGGCGGCGTTATGGCGCAATTCGTCCGGTGAAAAAATATCCGTCAAATCAGAAGTGGTGAAAATTATTTTGTCGCCTTTTTCGATTTTTCCGCTGGAAATATCGGTGAAAGTTTTAAGAGGATGAGGCTCGGCAGTTTTTCCTTCGTCGAGATCCTGGCTGATTTGGGCAATCTGCCCCGCACGGATCAGGAACACGGATGTGTCTCCGAGATTAGCGAAATGAAGATTGTTTCTTTCGATAACGCCTCCCGCAAAGCTTATTTTTCCCGCCCAGCTGATGGATTCGTGGCGGGCCAGTTCGGCCAGCGCGAGGTTGGCTTTCCGAAGGCTGGCTTCAAAGCTTTCTTCGGCGGAGCGTTCGGACCGGCTGAAATATTCTTTTTTTATTACGGAAGTGAGCAAATTCACGATATAAGAGGAGTCGGAGGATAAGTCCAGGATCTTGAATATTCCAAAAAGGGCGCCCAATCTCTCCTGTTCAAAATTTTCCGCAGACACCGTAAATACTGTCCCGTAGGGAGCCAGCTCTTTTTTTGAGCAAATGAATATTTCCCTGAATATTGGTTCGGGATAGCCGTTTTTCTTCTTTTTGCTGAGGGTTGTCATGTTTTTGAATTATATCCAGTATAGGGAGAATACAAAAAAATATCAAATAATGGTTAATAAAGGCTGTTTTTTATTTTCAAATAAAACCTGATTAAAATAGTTTCTAGACCATAAGCCTTGCTCTAATTTGAGTTGTTCTTTTTATACTCCTTTGGATGTTTATTGACACAGTCAAACAACCTTGGTAGGCTATTTTTAATCAGGCTTTTTGTCTGAAATTCATGCATCCAAGAGAGGACAATCATGGGAAATAGCACCTTAAAATTAGCGGATGAGTATCTCATGCCGAACTATGGCAAAATTAGTCTAGAGATAACCTCGGGTGAGGGCGTCTATGCGTGGACAAGAGATGAGCAGGGAAATGAAAAGAAGTGTATTGATTTCCTTTGCGGTCTCGGCGTAACCAGCTTGGGCCATTGCCATCCCGCGGTGGTTCGCGCCATTGTGGATCAAACAAATAGGCTGATGCACGTTTCCAATCTCTACGCGACCGGGCCCATGGCAAAACTGGCGGAAGCCCTAGCGCGGATAACCGGATACGGAAACGCCAGAGTATTCTTCTGCAACAGCGGCACGGAAACCAATGAGGCGGCCGGAAAACTAGTGAGAATCTGGGCGTACGAGAAATTCGGCCCTGGCAAGAGCAAGATAGTCGCTCTTTATGACAGCTTTCACGGCCGGACGTTTCTTTCAATATCCATGACCGGCCAACCCAAGATGCAGGACAAGTTCGCCCCAATTGTGCCCGGAATCGAGTTTGTCGATCTCAACGACATTGACGGTCTGCGCGCCGCAATGGGAGACGATGTCTGCGCGGTCATTTTCGAGGTGATTCAGGCGGAGGGTGGCATAAATATGATGACTCCGGAATTCTACCGCGAGTTGTATCGTCTTTCCAAGAAGTATCACTTTCTGCGGATCGTGGACGAGGTGCAGACCGGTCTCGGCAGAACGGGAAAAATGTTTGCCCACCGATATTTCGGAAACCAGATTCACCTCTACCCGGAGATTATCACCCTGGCCAAGGCTTTGGGGGGCGGGCTGCCGATCGGTGCGGTGATCGCGAAAGGAGAAGTCGGCAAATATTTGCTGCCAGGTTCTCATGCGGCAACGTTCGGCGGAAACCCCGTCGTATGCGCGGCGGCCCTAACGGTCATTGAGACGATAGAGGGCCGATGCCTCTTGAACAAAGTCCGAGACCTGGGAAGGTATTTTCGGAAAAACCTCTCTATCTTGCGCACGAAGTATGGTGGAAAAATAAAAGAAGTGCGCGGCCAAGGATTTATGATCGGAGTGGAGCTGACAGGTGGCTACTCTGCCGGTAACGTGGTGAAAGGCATGTACGAGCGAGGCGTCCTCATCGGAACGGCTGGACCCCAAGTGGTTCGGTTTCTCCCGCCGCTCATAGCCAAGAAATGTCACATTAATGCGGTGCTCGAGCACTTTGATGTCGTCTTACAGAACCTCTAAGGGGGCTTCGGGGAGATGTGGCACGATAAGAGGGGTGGATAATTTTTCAAAAAACCACCCCTTATTTTTTTATAAAATTTATACACTAACTGGACTTTTTTTGCCAGAAAGATTATACTGAAAGCGATTTTCAAGGCTAAAAATTAAGATATTCAAGAATATGTCCGAAATATTTTCACAGCTTTTTGATTCCCGCACGCGGGCACGTCTCATGAAGTTTTTCATGCTCAATGACAGGCATGATTTTTTAGTGGCGGAAATTGTAAAGAAAAATAAATTGACTTTTCGGCAAGTGGCCGGAGAGCTGAATCGGCTGGAAAGAATAAGGATGATTCTTCCGCGCCTTAAGAAAGGGAAAAAATATTACCGGACGAATGAAGCTTTCATTTTTTATCCGGAACTCAAAAGCCTGGTTGTGAAATCCAACACCTTGCCGGAATGCCGCAGCCTGGGTCGCATCAAAAGCCTTGGAAAAATAAAACTGGCGCTTATCTCGGGTGTTTTTCTCAATCACCCGAAAAGCCAGAGCGATCTTCTGATCATCGGCGATGAATTGAGTCGGGCCAAACTCAAGCATCTTCTCGAGAGCCTCGAGGCCGAAGTGGGAAAAGAAATCAATTATTCCGTGATGAATTCGGAAGAATTCAAATACCGCACCGATATGCTGGACAAATTCATTATGGATTTTCTTGAAGGCCCCTATGAGGAAATCATCTGCAAGGTTTCCAATTTAAGGGAAATCGCGAATAGACGAAAATAGGCTGAAATTTCTAATTTCTAATTAACCTAATTTCTAAACAAATCCCAATCACAAAATGCCTAATGTCCAAATTTGGGATTTGGGTATTAGGATTTCTTTAGGTCAATTAGATCAATTAGACATTAGTAATTTTTATCAATAGTGTTTATTTATCTTGTCATCGCCTTTTTAATATTTATTGTCCTGGCTCTTGCCGGGTTTATTTTGTCTTTGCGCAAAAAAATAAACGATTCCAAAAAACAGGACATAGAAAGCAAAAATTCCGACATAACAAGCAACATCAGCAATCAGATCCAATTACTTTCCAAAAATTTCAGCGCGAGCCTCGATATTATTCAAAAGAGCGTTGATCAGCGGCTGGGTGAAAACACGAACCGGCTCGATAATGCCAGCAAATCTTATGCCGAAGTCAGGTCTCAACTGGCGAAGCTGGAAGAGCAGACGCAGAAAGTCTATGAAGCCAGCAAAGACATCTCTTCTTTGCACGATATATTGAACGCGCCGAAGTTGCGGGGAGTGATGGGAGAGTTCATGCTGGAAAATCTGCTAAGCCAGAAATTGAGCAAGAATCTCTATGCTTTGCAGTATGCCTTCAAAAGCGGAGAGAAAGTGGATGTGGTTGTCAAGCTGAAAGATTATTTGATCCCCATCGATTCCAAATTTCCGCTGGAAAATTTCCGAAAAATAATCGAAGCGGACAACGAATCGGAAAAAGATCTTCACAAAAAACAGTTCTATAGCGACGTCAAAAAGCATGTTGACGCTATCGCTCAAAAATATATCTTGCCGAACGAGGGGACATCGGATTTCGCTTTTATGTATATACCGGCGGAAAATGTTTACTATGAAATTATCAGTCATGATTTCGGCAATAAAAATTTGTTTGATTACGCCAAAGAAAAAGGCGTCATACCCGTGTCGCCGAATATATTCAACGCCTATCTAGGCACGATTGTGATGGGGCTTAGCGGAATGAAAATCGCCGAAAACGCCAAAGCTATTTTCAAGAACATAAAAAACCTCGAGCTTTATTTCGGCCGAATCAGGGGCGACTTCCTGGCTTTGGGCACCCACCTGAAAAACGCCCATAATAAGTATGATTTGACCGACAGGCGGATGGAAAAGTTCCAGATGGAACTGGAAAAAACCAAGGATAAGGAGCTGGAAGTTGTTGAGGAAACCATTAAATTGCCCGAGATCAAAAAAGATGCCAGCCAGTTGGAAAGCAAAATTTAGGAAAAAGGCCAAATTGTTTTTTTGGCATGGATATTGGACCGATCCGATAATATTTTTTTCTTTGGTGCTGGCGATTCTGGCGAATGCCGGAATCTGGGCGGGACTGCGATTTGCGGTCCAGGCGACCGACCAGCCGATCATTCTTCACTACAATATATATTTTGGCGTTGATTCCATCGGAGACTGGAGAAATGTTTTCATTATGCCGGCCATAGCGCTCCTGATTTTTCTGGTTAGCCTAATCCTTTCCCGTTTTTTCTATTATAAAGAGCGCCTGGCTTCCCATCTCTTCGCGGGCATGGGGCTTCTCGCGCAGCTTCTTATGGCGGTGGGGGTAATCAGCGTGATAATAATAAACTTTTGATATTCTCTACGAATTACGAATCAATTACGAATATACGAATAAATTAGTAAAGACTTTTCATGTTTTCGTATCCTGATCCGCGAACATCCGATCCGCGAGAGCGCCGCTGGCAGCGTTTTTTTGAAGTGATCCCTGGCAGCATTGCCTGGTTCACTCTTCTCGGGATGTTTATATTTTCTTTTTTTATTCCGCTTTGGGTGGCTATTTTTATTATCGCTTTTGATATTTATTGGCTTTATCGCACGATTTATATTTCCGCTTATTCAATAGTCGCTTTTCGAAAAATGAAACGCCACGAGAGAATCAATTGGTTTGAAGCTTGCCGGAAAATCAGCGAACCGGAAAAATATTGGAAAGATGTCTCTGAAGAGGCGGAAGTGGCCCGAAAAGCCTTTCAAAAAAAGCGCTGGAAATTTTTTTCGGAAGAGAAAAAAAGATTGAAGAAAAAATTGGGCGCCATTTTGGAACTCCGAAAAGAAATAGGCGAAGTTCTTAAAAGAGACCGAGAAAAAATGTTCCGCTGGGAGGAAGTTTATCATGTCGTGATGCTTCCGACCGCCAACGAGAGAGCGGAAATAATCGAGCCGGCTATCCAAGCGGTGGCGGATTCCGATTATCCGAATGATAAGTTTATTATTCTCTTGGCCACCGAAGAAAGAGAAGATAAGGAGAAGAGAGAAAGTAAGGTAAATTATCTCAAAAATAAGTTCGGGAATACTTTTCTTGATTTTCTCGTGACAGTTCATCGGGTGGCGCCGGGAGAAATGAAAATGAAATCTTCCAATACGACTTTTGCCGCGAAAGTTCTCAAAAAATACCTTGAGGAAAGAAATATTCCACTCGAAAAAGTGGTCCTTTCCAATTTTGATTGCGATACTTGCGTCCATCCCCAATATTTTGCGGCACTCACTTTCCGATATATTACCGAGCCGAAACGGCTCAATTTCGCCTATCAGCCTCTCCCGATGTATCACAACAATATCTGGGACACGAACGCCTTTGTCCGGATTATCGTCACTGGTTCGTCCTTTTGGCATATGGTGGAGGCGATGCGTCCGGAGCACATGGTGACATTTTCTTCGCATTCGGAAGCTTTTCGGACGATCGTGGATGTTGATTATTGGCCGGTGAACGTGATTTCGGAAGACAGTGTCATTTTCTGGAAAGCCTATACCTATTTCAACGGTGATTACGAAGTAAAACCGATCTATCTGCCTGTGTCTCTTGATGCCGTTCTGGCTAGCACTTATTGGCAAACTATTGTCAATCAGTACAAGCAGAAAAGAAGATGGGCCTATGGGATAGAAAACTTTGCCTTGCTCGGAAGGGCGTTTTTGGGAAATAAAAAAATAGGCTGGGGGAAAAAAATCCGCCATCTTTTCATTATGCTCGAGGGCCATTGGTCGTGGGCGACAAATTCATTCATTATCGCGCTTCTCGGCTGGCTCCCGGTGATTATCGGCGGCCACGAGTTCAATCAAAGCGTT
>JAVHPA010000110.1:0-1861 GCA_036170345.1 Candidatus Moraniibacteriota bacterium | reverse complement strand
GCACAAAAAAAAGCATCCCGCATGGGATGCTTTTTTGCTTTTGGGGCGATCACTGGGAATTGCACCCAGGTTCTCGGGACCACAACCCGATGTCCTTCTATTGAACGATGACCGCCATGTTATTTGCTTTTTAATGTGCGCCCACCAGGAATTGAACCTGGAACCATCAGCTTAAGAGGCTGTTGCTCTGCCAATTGAGCTATGGGCGCGTCGTCGCTTTTGCTCCTCCTTGAAACCTTGCGGTTTCAATACTTCCACCCCGGGAAAACTCCCGTCTTCCCGACCCCTCTCCCATTTTTGTGTCCTCGGGAGGAATCGAACCTCCATAACCAGCTTAGAAGGCTGGTGTTCTATCCGTTGAACTACGAGGACATCGGATATTTTCTATCATAAACAAAAATAAAATCACACTCGAAGAGTATAGAGTATTTTTTCCGTAAAGTCAATTATATCACATCCCATTCGCTTTTTTGTACGCTTTCCATTGCTTCTGCGACCAGTCAGAGGGTTTTTCGGTAATTTTTTCCTCGCCGGGGTGTGGAAACAGGGAAGGAGACTTGTAATTGCTCTTGAAGGTGTCTCTTCTCACGAGGTTGCCATTCGCGTCATAAACTTCCTGATAGGCAACTGTTTTCATGGATCCGTCACCGTTTTTTTCGAGCACCTGGGGACCGACGATCTTGGTTTGGCGTCCGTCGCTGGTGCCGTAAAAACCAAAAAACAATTGGGTGCTTACAATCTTAGCCTGAATCAATATATAGTTCGGCGTGTTGTTTATAAAGCGCAGGTCCGGGTTGGGAATATAGACCGTGGCATCCAGGCCTTGCGGATTATAATACACAACGGGGTAAGCGTGATTGGTGCGATCGGTTATTTTCAGGCCGGAATTGAGAGCGGCGCGAAACATAGTCGTGGAAACCTGGCACATTCCCCCGCCGAATTCCGGAACAGTCTTGTCGGTTTTAATGACGAGTTCCGGAAGATAACCGGTTGATTCATCGACCGGACCGAGAGTTTTGATAAACGAAAACTCTTCCCCGGGCTTGATTAGTACACCGTTAAACTTCGTCGCGCCGACGTTGATATTGTGAATCCTGTTTTGAGGAGAACGAAGAAAGTTGGAAACTCCTTCGCCGATCAGCTCCTTGATTCCATATTTATCCAGATTAGTGCCGGTGATTTCCGGCTCCAGCGTTTTCGTTGCAAGATTTATATTTTTTATTTGGGGATTTTCCTGAAGAGTCTTGATAATATTTGCCTGGCTTTCCTGATCCGATATTTCATAGCCGTTTTTACTGACCGAAAAAGCGGAAACCTTATCCCCTTCAAAAGCCAGTCCCGCGTTTTGAGGATTGACCCTGGTGTCGTTTTTTAGCTTATCTAGAAATCCGGTCAGAGAATCCTCATTAATGGAAAGACTGGTTGATATTTTGATGTGATAGCGATTCTGGTAGCGGTTGAGAAAACGATAAAATATTTTTAGACTTGGGTCATCCGTCGGCAAGAAATTAATATTTTCAGCTTCGGAGTTATAACTTGGATTCATTTTGAGCGCCGGCCGGATTTTGAGAAAGGATTGGAGCGCGTTTTTGTCAACCGCGATCTTTTGGTCGTTCATGTGAAAAAAGATCGGCGAGTCAATCACTTTTTGCACTTCATCAACGGAAAAATCGCCCAGGCTCACCTCCGAAGCGTGCGCAAAATATGGCGCGATTATGAAAATAATGGCAATAAACCCCGCCACCAATTTCAGATAATTTTTTTTATAAAAAGTTGGCATTAAATAATAGTGTTAAACTAAATAACCTAAAACTATCACCAGGAATTGGTGGAGGGGCCGTTTCATTGTCTTAAGAATACT
>JAVHPA010000109.1:0-8947 GCA_036170345.1 Candidatus Moraniibacteriota bacterium | reverse complement strand
TCCACAATATTCCGCACTAATTCCGTCCCCTCCTGCGCCAGCCCGGCCGCGATCAGTTCGTTTTTGGCATCGAAATTGCTTGTCAGGCTGGAATTGAAAAAAGCTAAAACGCCGACAAGCGCCACTCCGATAAGAAAAATAGCGACCATTATCTCAATCAAAGTAAAGCCTCTGCGGGAATTTTGAATTTTGAATTTTGAATTTTGAATCAATTTTAAATGTTTTAATTTCGAAGTAACTGCTCCCTATTTAATTATGCCGCCCGGCGTGATAGTGACAGGAACAGTGGCAGGTGTTTTCAAAAGCGTTATATTTATTTCGTCCCATGGCACGCTGCCATTATACAAGCTGCCGTTATAATAAATATTACCGTTAGGGATCAGAAAGAATATTTTATCCGCCGCATCATGTAAGCTAACAGTCACTCCATTTCCCGGATAAAAAATTTTATTCGTATAATTGGACTTAGTAAGACTCGCAATGTTGGTGCAACTATCATCTATGAGAGCTTTCTTTAAAAAATAAACTTGTATATTATTTGCTGCCATCTCTACTCCATATCCGCAAACATTGCAAATATATTTATCGCTGGCATCGTAACAGCCTGATACATCAGCTTTGGGCATCTGCTCCCCTGACAACGCCATATTCTGAACACTCCGCAAAAAAGTCACCAGCTTGTCTTTCTCAAGCCGTACGTCCCGATCGGGATTGCGGCCGAAATTGACAATAACCGTCGCCGCGAGAATACTAATGATCGCCATGACGACCATGAGCTCGATGAGAGTGAAACCTTTTTTATTTTTTTTCTGTTGCACAATTTCGCCGTTCTAAGGTTCAACCTTAGCCGCGGCTAAGGTTGAACCTTAGAGTAATCTAGTATCTCATATCCAAATACCGATTTGCCCAAAACTGGATTTGCTCCGAGAAGAACATAACAAGAAGAATTCCCGCCACCAGAAACGGGCCGAAAGGTATCTGGCTTTTCCAGGTTTTCTTTTTGGTCGCGACTAGAATTAGGCTTGCGATCGCTCCGATCATATAAGCGAAAAACAAAACGAACAAAATTTTCGGCCAGCCAACCATAGCGCCGGCGAGAAAACCCATCTTTACGTCTCCCCCGCCGATCCACTTTCCGCGCGACATCCAAATAAGAAGAAAAAAGAAAAGCGCCGCAACAAAAGCCGCGAAAAGAGCGCTGGTTATGGGTGCGTTCAGCGACGCAATCCCCAGCGGGCCTCCCAGATATTTGTAATATTGATAACCCAGCGTCACGAGGATGGCCGGATAAACGGCCGCGTCCGGTATCAGCATAAAATCAAGATCGTGAAAGAAAATGAGAACCAGATAGCAAACAGCAAAGAGCCAGAAGGACATATCAACAATATCGCCATTGGTGAAAATCCGCTCCGGACCAGCCATGAAACCCAAGGTGCCCAAGAATTTCCAGGCCACGGCCGCGAACAAAAGTCCCGTCAGAAGTTCGATAAGAGGATATTCCCAAGAGATTCTTTTTTTGCAGTCCCGGCACTGGCCGGCCAAAATCACGAAACTCAAAAGCGGTATGTTGTCATACCACCGAATCTTTCCTTTGCAGTGCGGACAGCGCGAACGTTTCCAGACGATGTCTTCGGCCGTTTTGAGCCGCCAGTTCACGACCCCTAAGAAACTGCCGATGATGATTCCGATGATAAAAAAAATAGCAACCATAATTTTAAACCGAATAAAATGTAAAAACTAAAATTATAATAAAAATTTTCAATTTACAATTATCAATTTTCAATAAATGATCAATTTATCAATTATCTAAATTTTGAAAATTACAACATTGAAAATTATTTGAAAATTGGAAATTGATTATTGAAAATTCTTCTCGATTTCCACTCTACCCCCCGCTTTTTTTGAAAAAACGAGGGGAATGAGTAAAAAACCAAATTTTCGAGATTACGGAGTACAGCCAATCTGGGTGCAGACTACGTGAGTTAAGGCAGCTGCTCCGCCAATATGGCAGGAAACATCAAAGCTATATATCCCGTCAGCCAAAGTCGCGTCAGCCGCCAAAACGGTATAAGCGTCGTCGCAGACTCCGCTCCCCAGTACCGGATATTTATCCGCAATTACGGTAGCATCGGCGCAGATATCAGTACCAGCCGTAAGAGCAGCGCCAGTGGTAATCTCATTTTCATCCGCGCAGGTCATCGCCGCCGGGTTGATGCTGACTGCCGTTGAACGGAAAGAGGCCAATTTAGCTTTGTTCTTCGCGCTTTGGAGGCTCACCAGCACGATTCCCGCCAATATTCCGATAATCGCGATCACGACCAAGAGTTCAACCAGTGTAAAACCTTTTTTGTTTATTTTCATTTTTTCACCGCCTTTCTAGATAATTTTTTATTTATTAACTGTCCAATCAAATGTTTCAAAAAATTAATAACTCAGGATGACGCGTCGCAAGCCGTCGCTGCCGTGTCCAAAACCTTGCAGCTGTTCATTGTTGAATTACAGCAAATTCTTTTGTCATCACCGCCACTTCCGCTACTTGTAAATTTAATGACAAATTTTTTGTTGGTATTGTCAATCGAACTGCCGGTATATACATAACTACTCAAATCCCCCGCAATTTGTGGCCATTGCCCATAACTGGCAGCTAAACTGCAAATATCCCTACTGGGATTGTTGGGGGGAACTGTTACTGTTCCCGCGTTTCCCCAACAGCTGATCATCGAAGGAATGGCGCTGGAAAGTTGCGCCAGGGCTTTCGTTGATCGGCCTTTAGCACCGTAACTTTTCATCGAAACCAAAACTACCGCCGCCAAAATCGCTACAATCGCAATCGCGACCATAATTTCGATGAGAGTGAAGGCTTTATTGTTTTTCATTAATTTTAAATTTAGCACTTGAAATTGTATGATATTCTCCCACCTTCTCCCCCCTCTCGCGAGAGGGGGGATTGTTGAGAAAATTGAGTTTTTCAAACCAGATTAGATGCAAGCATTGGTATCAAACGTACACGTGGTCAAAACAGAGTCGCATGTAAAGGGTACTACAAGCTGAGTGCTTGCGCCATAAGAACATCCTGTCGGCAAAGTCGGCCAGGTTGCAGTTGTACCAGTACATAGCGCTGGTATAGGGGATGTGGTAGTTGCGGTAGATACTGTTTGTCCTCTAAGAAGACAGTCTGCGATTATAGGCATCGCGCTTTTGACAGATTGGGTTGCAGCCGCCACCCTTGCTTTACTTCTCTGGCTCGACAAGCTCACCAACACCACCGCCGCCAAGATTCCGATGATCGCGATCACGACAAGAAGTTCAACGAGGGTGAAGCCTTTTGAATATTTTTTTGTTTTTTTCATTTTTTCACCTGCCTCTCTAGATAAGATTGGTTAATTTTGAATTTTGAATTTCGAATTTCGAATGAAATCCTAATTCTCCAATTTTTAATTTTCAAAAATTGTTTGAAAATTAAGTCATTAGAAAATTGTTTGCCACCGCCTCTGGCGGGGTCCCGCTAGAAGCGGGAAAAATTCCCTATTTGATTCCCTGCGCTACATTATATATCGGAATGATGATTGAGAAAACCAGGATGCCGACTCCGACGCCCAGGATGACAATCAGCACCGGTTCGATGATCGAGGAAAGATTAGTTACAATCTGGTCGGCTTCCCGAGAATAAAATTTGGACATCGACATCAAGGTGGCATCCAATTTTCCCGTTTCTTCGCCGACTTTGATCATTTGAGTCATAATGGGCGGAAAATTACTTTTTTTCTGCAAAACTTCGCTGATTGTCCCTCCTGATTTCACCCGCTCGGCCGCTTCCAGAATATCCCGCTCGAAAACAGAGTTCCCGATCACCCGCCCTGAAATTTGGAGGGCGTTCACAATGGGCAATCCGCTCTTTACCAAAGTTGACAGGTTTTCCGAAAAACGGGCCAAGTAGACATATCTTAACACGCGGCTGATGAGCGGAATTTTCAATACTATTATATCAGCTTCTTTTTTTCCGTCTTCCGTTTTTAGATAATAGATCAGACTGATTATTCCGAGGATGACAGCGATGAGAACCGCCCACCACCATTTTTGCATAAAGTCCCCCACCGCGATCAGCATCGTGGTTGTTATCGGCAGCTTGGCATTAGTTTCCTTGATCATTGTCATCAGCTTTGGAATGACGAAAGTAAGCATCAAAAAAGCCACAATCACAAAAGCGGAAAGGATGAAAGCCGGATAATAGAGAACACCTTTCACTTTTTGAGTAAGGGTATAGTTTTTTTCAATGTTATTGGCAAGATCTTCGAGGGATTTTTGAAGATTCCCGGACACTTCCCCGGACTGGACCATATTCACATAGAGATCCGAAAAAACTTCCGGATGTCTTTTGAGGCTGTCTGACAGGGACTTGCCTTCATCAATGTCGGACAAAACCAAAGAAAGAACTTTGGCCAGGTAGGGATTGGTGGTTTGCTCGGTGATTCCCTTGAAAGCCGCCATTAAAGGCACCTTCGCGTCAATCATTACCGCCAATTGCCTCGAGAAAATGACGAATTCTTTAGCCGATACGCCTTCCCAAAAGCGGGATAAGCCAGACAGCATTCCTACACCTTTTTCCGGTTCAATGAATGTCACCAGCAGATTGTGCTGCTGGAGAATAGATGTGGCGTTAGTAAGAGTGGAAGCTTCCACAATACCTTCTTGGACTGCCCCGGCTTGATTTCTGGCTTTGTATTTGTATTTCATGGAATTTTTTATCTCAACAAAATCCTCAGCTCGTCTTTATTGGTTGAATAGGTTTCCGCCTCCTCTAGCGAAATTATACCCCTTTTTACCAGATCTGACAAAGAGTGATTCAGCGGAACCATTCCTTTCTCCCTTGAAGTTTGGATCACCAAATCAATCTGATGAGTTTTCCCTTCCCGGATAAGATTGGCTACGGCATTATTGTTATAGAGAATTTCCACCGCCGGCACTCTGCCTCCGTCAACCCTATTGACCAGCCGCTGGGAAACTATCCCGAGCAGGGTTTGGGCAAGCTGCATTCTGATCTGGTTTTGCTGATGGGAAGGAAAAACATCAACGATTCTGTCTATGGTTTGGGCGGCATCATTGGTATGAAGCGTGGCGAAAATCAAGTGTCCCGTTTCCGCCGCGGTTATGGCCGTGCTGATTGTTTCCACGTCGCGCATTTCACCGACCATCACCACATCAGCGTCTTCGCGAAAAACCGCGCGCAAGGCCGTATGAAAGCTGGCCGCGTCCTGAAAAACTTCTCTTTGATCAATTATGCACATATCCGGTTCAAAGAGATATTCTATCGGATCTTCAATGGTGATGATATGGTCCTGGCGGGTGTGATTGATGTTATCAATCAGCGCCGCCAATGTTGTTGACTTGCCATGGCCGCAAGGTCCGGTGATAAGAATAAATCCTTGAGATGGTTTTGTAAGCTCATAAAGAAGGCGCGGCAGGTTCAGCTCTTCAAGCGTCCTGATTTTTGTCGGAATCATCCGAAAAGCGGCGCTAATAAATCCCTTTTGATAGAAAATATTCGCCCGAAAACGAGCTTTGCCTTCCAAGTCCACCGAGAAATCGATTTGTCTTTCCTTTTCCAGCCTTTTGAGCTGATCCTCGTTTAGGATTGTGCCCGTGATCCCAATCATAGTTTGTTCCGAAATCTTGCCTTCGCCCGCAATCGGATAAAGTTTTCCGTCTATTCTGATTATGGGAGGACGGCCCACGCTTAAATGCAGATCCGATGCTCCCTGCTGGGCGACCAGTTCCAGATAATTATTGAATTTTGCTTCGATCTGCGATCGGTTTTCCATCCCGGTAGTAGAATTTTGACTCCAGAAAAACTAGAGACAAAATTCAAAAAATGATTTAGACAAATTTTATGCTTGCCCGTTTAGCAAATTCTTTCGGCCAAAGGCCAGTCAAAATTTCACTACCGGGCATATTTTTATTTTCCCAGCACGGCATCAATTTTTTCAATCACTTCCGCCGGAGTGAAATGGGATTTTATCAGATAATCCTGCACGCCCAAGGTCTGCACTTTTTGGATGCTGTCTTTCTCTCCAACGTTTGTGAGGAGAATCACTGGAATTTTTTTCCATTCTTCATTTTTTTTGAGCTCCTCGAGCATTTCAATTCCGCCCATAACCGGCATTATTATGTCCAGGAGAATCAGATCCGGTGTATTTTCCTCGAGCGCGTTCAAACCCTCTTCGCCATTTTGGGCAATTATCACTTCATGTCCCATTTCCAAGAGTTTCGTGGAATATACTTCCGCCACAAAATTATCATCTTCCACTATCAGGATCTTTTTTTTGCTCATATTGATGATCTAAAGAATTATATTTTTTTTATTCAGTCCGTCTCCAGAAAGCCTTCTTCCGTCACTCTTTCCACTTCTTCCATAGTTGTCTCGCCCCCGAGAACTTTGAGCACCCCGTCCTGTTTCATTGTTACCATGCCTTGTTTTTGGGCCACCTTGCGCAAATCATCCTCCTCCACTTTTTCTCCCAGCAGATTGGTAACCCCGCTATCCATATAGAAAACTTCGAAAATTCCGATTCTTCCTTTTGTTCCCGACCCTCCGCACTTCGGACAGCCCTTTCCTTTGTAGGCTTTTATGCCCTTCCCGAGATCTATATCTTTTCTATCTTCTCCGGGAATTTGAGAGAGAATTTTTTCTATATTGGCTTTCATGGCTTCGCTTATCTGGGCTTCTTCTTTGCAGAAAGAACAAATTTTTCTTACCAATCTTTGGGCAACGATTATCCGCAGAGAGGAGGAGATCAAAAATGCATCAACGCCCATATCAATGAGCCGCGGTATCGCCCCAAGAGAATCATTAGTGTGAAGAGTTGAAAGAACTACGTGTCCTGTAAGAGCCGCATGCACCGCCAGTTCGGCCGTTTCTTTGTCCCGAATCTCCCCTACCATTACAATATCCGGATCCTGCCGCAGTATGGATCTTAACCCGGAAGCAAAATCATAGCCTATTTCCGGTTTCACCTGGCTCTGGTTCACTCCTTCTATGGCGTATTCCACTGGATCTTCCAGCGTGACAATATTTACTCCCTCTTTATTTAATATTTTTAAAATCGAATACAAAGTCGTGGATTTTCCCGAGCCGGTGGGACCGGTGATTAGTATCATTCCGTATGGCTCGGCAATACTGTCCTTGATTATTTTATAATTCCGTCCGCGCACTCCCAGATCCTCGAGAGCAATAAGTCCCTTTTCCTTGTCAAGAACCCGTATCACCACTTTTTCACCCATTGAAACCGGAAGAGAAGAAACTCTCAAATCAATCTGTTTTCCCTTTTCGATAACCCTGAATCTCCCGTCTTGCGGCTTTCTCTTTTCATCAATTTTTAAATTAGACAGAATCTTTATTCTGGAAACAATGGCCGGACCGATTTTTTTGGGAAGCACCAGGGAATTGTGCAGTATTCCGTCCTGCCGGTATCTTACCCGGACAGTATCTTCCAGCGGTTCGATGTGTATATCGGAAGCCATTCCCTCGATAGCGTTCCGCAGTATCACCTCGACGATTTTGGCTACCGGAGCCTCCCGCAAAATTTTATCTTCAGCTTTCTCCCGCGCTCCTTCTTTTTCGGGCTTCTGCTCCGTTTCCTCATCGCTGATGGATTCAAGGGCTTTGGTAAGCGAAAGAGCGGTGCTAGTATAAGCTTCCGAAGCCAACTTAAAATCTTTTTCTGAAATTTTTACCAGCTCAATGCTCAATCGATTTTTCTCGGATAAGAATTGAAGAGCATTTTGAACTTCGATATCATCTATGTCGACCACTCCCACCCTCAATGTTTGCTTATCTCTTTCGAAAGGAATAAACTTATATTTTTTGGAAGCTTCATAAGGAACCAGATTTATAATATCCGGCGATATCTTCAAATTCTCCCAGTCAATTTTTTCCGAAAAGCCGGTTTCATCTTTTTTTCCTTTTTTATTTTCCGCCATTATGGTGTTAACTCTACAATTACTTGAAAATATTTCTTTCTCCTGACTGCGAAACAACGGGAGCAACATAGGGAGCGAAAACAACTTCGTTGAGTTTTTTGATGACGCTTTCTTCAAAACCGTTGCCACCTGCCAGACTGTTGACAATGCTTGAGCTGCCAACCTCATTTTTTTCTTTGTAAAAAACGGATAAATCAACACTTGCGCTTATCAGATCATTTGACGACTGCTGATCCGGCTTGTTTTGCTGGCTGCTCGTTATAGCAACTGACGTTATGTTCGCTATCCGATTTGTATCTTCCAAATATTTAAAAAAATTGACAATCTGATCCCAATTTCCGGAAGCTGTCAGCTTAACTGAGATTGCGTTTGCGCAGGATTGTGTTGCTGAAGCTGGACTGCCGCTTGTGACGTTCCCTGTTGCCGGCAAATTGCTCGGTTGGGAAACACTGTCGGCCGCCGCTGTGCCAACTGGACCAGTAGTAACGGAAACAGCCGGATTAGCGGATGATCCGCAAGCAACTGGTTCCAAAGCAGCGCTTTTCTCATCTGAAGTTATGCTAGCTAGCAATACCCCGCTCCGACTGGCTCTTCCATACAGCTCGGCTATATAATTTTCCACGTCGCCTTTGGCGGGAAGGGCTGTTTGTGTTAAGGATCTTTCATTCTCCATGGAAGCCCATTTGTTTTTCAGCTGCGCGAGTTGTTGGTTTTGTTTTTGAAGATTATCGAATTGCAACTGTTTTTCCGCTTGGGATTTCTTAAGCGACTGCATTTCATCGTAGGCCGGCTTGATATAGAGGACACTCATCATCACCACAAAAACGGCTGCTACGGGGAGAATAAACACTTTAAATCCGGCTAATTTGTTAACCATTTTTTTTTATTATTTTTTAAAAACGGATGGATTGGTTTTAATATTCAGTTCAAAGTTTACGCCGCTTTGCCCGCCTCCGCTGTCCATACTTTC
>JAVHPA010000108.1:5073-8994 GCA_036170345.1 Candidatus Moraniibacteriota bacterium | reverse complement strand
GGTATTATTGTTTTTCTTTTGTATTGGATATTTATAGAAACTTTCCGGACAACGCTATCAGAAACAGAAGAAAAATTTTACGAAGAAAAACCGATCGAGCCGGATTTGCGGCCTGTCACCGCTGTGACAATCGAGCCCGAAATTGAAATAGTTCCGGAACCAAAATATTTTTCCGTGCCGGAGCAAAAAGAGGAACCGGAAGCGATCATCACGCCCCGCGATATGCAAAATGTCGCTCCTTCCAACCTTCCTATTGCCGAGGAAGAGCCAATCCTGGCTGAAAACCAAGAGCCGAGCGACGAGGAAGTGAAAGACAGACTGAACAAGTTGATGAGGGGAGAGTTGTAGGAAAGCAAAAAAAGGATCATTTCGTGTTAATTATTCAACAAATCAGCCCTTGCTGGTTTTTTGATTTTTTTGGCGAGATGGGGTAAGATAAGAATATTAAAAAGCCAAGAGTTTCCTAAAGTTCAACTTTAGGAGCTCCTAAAGTTGAACTTTAGGAATATATGGAATTTATCGAAACAACCCTCAAAGGCGCATATCTTATCAAACACAAGGTCTTTCGAGACGAACGGGGTTTTTTTCTTGAGTCTTGGAGCGAAAAAGTTTTCGCGGAAAACGGAATTGAGGCGAAGTTTGTGCAGGATAATCATTCTCTGTCCGTGAAAAAAGGAGTCCTGCGCGGGATTCATTTTCAGCTTCCGCCGGATGAGCAAGCCAAACTAGTCAGAGTGACCAAAGGTTCAGTTTTTGACGTCATTATTGATTTACGAAAGGGATCGCCAACGTATGGCCAATGGGAAAACTTTGAATTAAGCGCGAATAATTTCCAAATGCTTTTTATTCCGTGCGGATTCGGCCACGCGTACTGCACGCTCGAGGACAACACGGAATTTATGTATAAAGTCGACAATTTTTACGCTCCGGAAGCCGACAGCGGCATCGCCTGGAACGATCCGGATTTGAATATAAACTGGCCGATCGAGGATCCGATCCTTTCGGAAAAAGACGCTAAATTGCAAAAATTCAAGGATTTTAATTCCCCATTTTAATTGTCATCCCGGGCTTGACCCGGGATCCAGAAAATAAAATTTATTGCAGAGAAACTGGATCCCCGTTTTCACGGGGATGACAAAAAATGTAATTATGAAACTGTTAGTTACCGGAGGCGCCGGCTTCATCGGTTCCAATTTCATTCGTTATATTCTAAATAAATACTCCGCCTCATCGGCGGACAAGCCTGATTACCAAATTGTAAACCTGGATCTTTTGACGTACGCGGGGAATTTGGAAAATTTGAGAGATGTTGAAAATAATTCCAATTATAAATTCATAAAAGGCGACATCGCGGACAAGAATTTAGCGGATGATTTGGTAAAAGACGCGGATATTATCGTCAATTTTGCGGCCGAATCGCATGTGGATCGCTCGATTCTCGATAGCGCGGATTTTATCCACACCAATATCCTTGGAACGCATAATCTCTTGGAAGCGGCGAGAATTAACGGTCTCAAAAGATTTCACCATGTTTCCACAGACGAAGTTTATGGCCATCTTGGTCCGAATGATCCCGCGTTTAACGAAAAGACGCCTTACGCTCCCCGCAGCCCCTACAGCGCCTCGAAAGCGGCGGCTGACCATCTGGTGATGGCCTATTTCCATACTTATGGCCTGCCAGTCACCATTTCCAACTGCTCAAATAATTACGGCCCCTATCAATTTCCCGAAAAACTGCACGGGCTTTTCATCACAAATTTACTGGAAGGAAAAAAAGTTCCCGTCTATGGCGATGGAATGCAAGTGCGGGATTGGCTTTTCGTTTCGGATCATTGCGAAGCGATTGATGTTATTATACATAAAGGGAAAATCGGTGAAACGTACTGCGTTGGAGGAAACTGCGAAAAACCGAATCTTGAAATAACCCAAAAAATTCTGGAGCTTCTCGGAAAAGGCGAAGAGATGATAGAATATGTGAAAGACCGCCCCGGACACGACCGCCGCTATGCGATGGATTATGCGAAAATAAAAAGTGAACTGGGCTGGGAACCGAGAACGGATTTTGATGAAGGAATGAAAAAAACAGTCGAGTGGTATAAAAACAACCAGGATTGGTGGAAAGAGATAAAAAGCGGAGAGTATCTGGAATATTATAAAAAGCAGTATGGAAAACCCTAACATTGAATGTTAGGATAAAATTATGACAAAGAGAATTATCATTATCGGTTCCCATGGAATGCTTGGCCAGGACCTGGTGAAAGTCTTTGAAAAAGACATCAACTGGGAGGTTTTTGCCTATGACCGGGGAGAAATTGATATAACTTCCGAAGAAAGTCTTCGAAAAAAAATTGATGAAATTGAACCGAGCGTGGTCGTCAACGCGACGGGATATAACGCGGTGGACAAATGCGAATCGGACGAGATCGAATATGAACTGGCCAAAAAAATAAACGGATACGGTCCCGGAATACTGGCCAAAATTTGCAAGGAAAAAGATATTCCGGTGGTTCATTATATCAGTGATTATATTTTCGACGGGGAGAAAGGGGAATATTCCGAAGACGACAAACCAAATCCAATCAGCAACTATGGCCGGTCGAAATTATTGGGAGAAGAAGAAATCAAGAAAAATACGGATAAATATTATCTCATCCGCACTTCCAAACTTTTTGGATCGGCCGGAAAATCGTCCATGTCCAAACGCAGTTTCTTTGACACAATGATCCATTTTTCCAAAGACAACAGTATTATGAAATTAGTTGATGAAGAAAAAAGCTGTTTCACTTATACGCCGGATCTGGCTGAAGAAACAAAAAAAATGATCGAGGAGCCGGTGCCTTTCGGAATTTACCACGTGATAAACGAAGGTCCTTGCACTTGGTATGAAGCGGCTTGCGAACTATTCAAGCTGGCGAAAATTGAGGTGGAAGTGATTCCTGTTCCGTCCTCTGAATTTCCCCGACCGGCCAAAAGACCGCGATCCTCGGTTCTCGTGAACACAAAACTGAAGCCACTCCGAAACTATAAAGACGCTCTCCAGGAATATTTGGATAAAAATTATAATTTCTAAATTATGCCCGGTAGTGAAAATTCAAAAGTAAAATAAAAATAATAATTACAAATCGGGCATTCTATAAATTAGCAATAATCTTATATTTAAATGAAATTTTTTTGAGCAATGCTTATTTGAATTTCTACTACCGGGTATGAACAAGAAGCAAATGAAAGGCATCGTGCTGGCCGGCGGAACGGCCACGAGACTATTTCCGCTTACCGCCACAACCAGCAAGCAGTTATTGCCTGTCTACGACCGGCAGATGGTTTTTTATCCCCTGAATATCCTCATAAAGGCGGGAATAAAAGATATTTTAGTCATTGTCGCTACCGAACATTCGGGCCAGTTTTTGAATCTTTTGGGATCAATTTTTAAAAATCACGGGATCCATCTCTATTTCGAGGTCCAAAAAGTTCCGCGGGGACTGGCGGACGCTTTTATTCAGGGAGAATCTTTTATTGATGAGGGCAACGTGACAATGATATTGGGGGACAATATTTTTGAAGATGATCTTTCGAATCATATCAAAAATTTTTCTTCTGGCGGAGTTATATTCGCGAAACAAGTTCCGGATCCGGAACGTTTCGGGGTGGTGGACTTTGACGCGCAGGGCAAAGCGCTTTCCATTGAAGAAAAACCGAAAAAACCGAAAAGCAACTATTGCGTGACGGGGGCGTATATCTATGACAATCGGGTGGTGGAGATCGCGAAAAACCTGAAGCCTTCAGTGAGGGGCGAAATAGAAATAACCAGCATTAATCAGAAATATCTTGAAATGGGGGAGCTGGCAGTAAACACGATTTCGGGCGAGTGGCTGGACGCCGGGACCTATGACTCGCTTCTTGCGGCGGGCAATATCGTCAGGG
>JAVHPA010000108.1:0-4973 GCA_036170345.1 Candidatus Moraniibacteriota bacterium | reverse complement strand
TGGCTGGACGCCGGGACCTATGACTCGCTTCTTGCGGCGGGCAATATCGTCAGGGACAAGGAAATTTATAAAAACTTTGATCCGCTCATCGACAAGGCCATTGCCGAATTCAACGCGGAGCTCAAAGCGATCGCGAAGAAAAAGTTGTTATAGTATTTAGTAACTATTTATTTCATAGTCTATGAAGATCAAAAAAGCGATTATCGCCGTGGCCGGATCAGGGACGCGTTTTTTACCGGCTACGAAGGCCATGCCCAAAGAAATGCTTCCGATCGTGGACAAGCCGATCATTCAACTGGTAGTTGAAGAATTGGTCGAGGCGGGAATTGAGGATATCATATTGGTTACCAAGTGGGACAAAAAACCCCTTGAAGATCACTTCGATCATTCATGGGCGCTTGAAAACGAATTAGAAAAAGCGGGCAAAACGGAAAGGCTGAACGCGGTGAAGAGAGTCGCGGATATGGCCAACTTCATCTATGTTCGCCAAAAAGGGCCATATGGAAACGGCACGCCCGTGTTGTCCGCGGCCAGCCTTGTCGACGATGAGCCTTTTGTTTTCGCCTGGGGAGACGATCTTGTGAAATCAAAAATTTCCTTCACAAAACAAATGATCGAAGATTACGAAAAAAACGGAAAACCGATGATCGGCGTGCAAAAAGTCGCGAAAGAGGATGTTGTTCGTTATGGAATAGTTAAGCTGCGCGAGGGAACCAATGAAATAGAAGACATAATCGAAAAGCCATCTATTGAGGAGGCGCCTTCTCAATTGGCTGACTTCGGCCGGATGATCTTAAATCAAGAAATTATCGACGTTCTCAAAAAAACAGCGCTGGGAAAAGGAAATGAGCTTTGGATCACCGACGCGATTAAAAGTTACGTAAAAAACGGCGGAATATTTCTGGCGAAAGAAATAAAAGATGGCCAATGGCTTACGACCGGCGATCCGCTCAATTATCTCAAAGCCTTATTGGTATACGCTTTTGAGAGAGAAGATATAGGAAATGATCTGAAAAAATTTATTAAGTCGCAAATATAATTATTTGTTTTGCCGATATGAGGATCGCCATAAACGCGGCCGATTTGGATCATTCTCGAATCGACGGCACGCGAATTTATATCCAAAATATCTTGAAAAATTTTGGTCTTCGCAATCACGAGGACCAATTTTTGATTTACCACGAAAACGAATTCAATCCGGAACTGGCTTTTCCCGTTTTCGACAATTATTCCTTAAAAAAACTGCCCTTCCCTTTTTACTGGACGCAGACCCGCTTTGCTTTCGAGATGTGGAAGACTAAACCAGATGTTTTGTGGATGCCCATGCATTCTTTGCCGTATCTGCGGAGCAAGAAAACAAGAACCGTTGTGACGATCCATGATCTGGCCTTTAAATTCTTTCCTCAATATTTTCCGCGCCGAGATCTGCGAAGATTAAATTTTTTCACTGATTATGCCGTCAAAAACGCCGATCGTCTCATTGCGGTTTCCAACTCGACCAAAAACGATCTCTTAAAAATTTATCCCTTTCTTCGCGAGGATAAAATAAAAGTAATTTATCACGGGTATGATAAAAATCTGTTTAATGCCGGCATTTCTCAAGAACAAATTCAAAAAAAAAGGATAAAATATCAAATACCCTATTCAAAATATTTTATTTTTCTGGGCGCGATCCAGCCGAGAAAAAATATTGGCGCGCTTATTGATGCCTTTCTGATATTACGAAAAGATGTCCGCTATAAAGATTTGGGGCTCGTGATCGCCGGCGAGCCCGGCTGGATGTTTGACGATGTTATGAAAAAAATAAAGAAGAATGAGAATGTCATGATGACAGGAAAAGTTGATCCAGAAAATAAGCCGACGCTTCTGGCTGGTTCCATTGCTCTTATCTCCCCGTCTTTTTATGAAGGATTTGGTCTGCCCGCGCTTGAAGCGATGGCTTGCGGAACGCCGGTTGTCGCGGCGGATAATTCCAGCCTTGCAGAAATTGTCGACAAGGCTGGGATCCTTTTTGATGCTTGTTCAAAGGAAAATTTAGTTATGGCTTTGATGAAAATTTTGGAAAGTGATAAGCTGCGAGATGTTCTCAAGCAAAAAGGACTTGAAAGAGCGAAAGATTTTTCCTGGGAAAAATGCGCGAGCGAAACGCTGGAGTGGCTAACTAAATGGTAATCACACTATAGACTATCTATCTGTCGAGACCAGCATTTTCTCGGCCGCTATAATGAGCGCGAGAGTTAGAACCGCGACCACGATTATCTGCCAGACATGCATTTTATAGAGACTTAGTAAAAGCAAGACCAGGATAATAAACAAGATAACATTCAATAGGTTGCGGGAAACAGCCCGGAATTTCAATTTCTCTTGAGGAGGATACTTTCTTCCCAGCCAGGAAAAAACCAGGCCCAGAATCAAAATAAGAAGGAGGAGATATTTGGGATTAAAATGAGAACTGACAATTCCCGGCAGTACCAGTTCCGGTATAAGCAGCAAAAAGTACGTTATTATAAACGCCGTAAGCAAGTCTTTTGTAATTTTGTAGAAAAATTTTTCCAGTGTCATAAAAATAAATTAGGGGGATTATTTTTGTATATAGCGGTTAAGAATCGAAGCAAAAATTGTTCTTATAGTATCCTTGATTGTCGCGTATGACTTCGCAGATCGGAAATCAATCAAAGCGTTATTAAAGTGGATATTGTTTATTAAGCAAGTATCTTGATATTTGAGTGTAAATAAATAATATTTTCCGAGCGCTATAGGCAGGTTATCCGTGCTGAAAGCGCAGCTTATGGAACCAGCGGCATAATCTTTCGCCGAAACCTGGCATTGGGATCGGCTGTCAGGCGTTATGTCGTCTACCAGTATCGAATAATATTCCGGCCATACCTTGCTGATAAAGTCTGGATCGGCGATCAGACGTTTCTGGCCGTTGAGAATGAGATAAAAAGAGTGGGAAGGAAAACTTTCGAAAATAACTCCGTCCGGATGAGGATGCGTCCAGAGAAAAACCCTTTCGTCCGCTTCTGGATATTGATCGATCACGGATTGGTCAACGTCGATCATGTTGTCGAAACTATAACCAAAGGCCAGTAGTATCTCTGGTCCCGGGAAAAGGATTCTTTTACCGTGGCTGATGACAAAAACCTGGTCCGTTGGCTTATTGTGCAACATCGTTCCGTTGGGATATTTTGTGGAGTTGTCGGCGTATAGCAGATCCTTGAGTTCATCCGGGCTGTTTATATCCGGTCCCGCGGGATAAAGGAAGGCCTGATAAGTTCTTTCGAGCGTTACAGAGGGCGGATTTTTTTGGCAGGATTGCTTGTCAGTCTTCTTCAGGCCCACATTCAGATTGATAAGATTATTCTTTTTTAGCGGAAAAACACCAAATGAGATCTCATTGGCGCTGCTGTCTTTTTGGATATCGAATTTAGAAAGTTTTGGCTGATCGCTCGAATATTGAAAACTTTCGACGGGAAAAAGAACAAAATAAAAACCGATAACAATGGTCAGGGCGGGAATAAGATAGATTATTATTCTCGCGAAGCGGTAAATTTTTTCCAGCGACATTTTCATAGTTTTATGTTAGCCAATTCAGGCGTCTTCTGTCAAAGATTAGAAAAGGAAATAAAAGCTTTGCCTATTTGGCAATTTTTGGTATAATTGAGCTAGAAACAAATCCCGCATCGATGCGGGACAAGGAAAAAATTTTTATGGGAATATTCTCGAAAATTTTTAGGCGGCGCGGGGCAGGTCATGCGCTGGCTTTGGATATTGGAACCGAAGTGGTCAAAGCTTTGATTTTTAAGATCGATGAAGAATCGGAGAAAGGGATTGTGGCCGGCGTTGGGCGGGCCCGGCAGCGCCTGGGCGATATGCAATCGGGAGCGGTAAGCGATATTTCGGGAGTGGTCAGTTCCTGTGAAGAAGCGATCGCAAGAGCGGAAGATATGGCGGGAGTAAGAAGAGTGGAACAAACGATAATGGGAATTGCCGGAGAGCTGGTCAAGGGTTCGACGACCACCGTTCACTACGAACGCCTGAAACCGGAAATCCGAATTGATCTTCCGGAACTGAAAAACATTGTCCAAAAAGTGCAGTGGAAGGCTTTTGACCGCATTCGCCAGCAGTTGGCCTGGGAAACAGGGCACAGTGAAATTGACGTCAAACTGATCAACGCCGCGATTGTCGATGTGAGGATAGACGGATATCGGGTGACGAACCCGCTCGGATTCCAGGGAAGAGATGTTTCAATCGGAGTTTTCAACGCTTATGCGCCGATGGTCCATTTGGGCGCTCTTCAAAAAATTGCCGAGGAGCTGGACCTTGACCTTTTGAGCATTGCCGCCGAGCCTTACGCAGTCGCCAGATCAATGGGATTGGAAAATACCGTCGATTTCAGCGCTATTTTCATTGACATCGGCGGGGGAACAACCGATATAGCGCTGGTGAGAAACGGAGGCCTCGAGGGAACGAAAATGTTCGCGCTGGGAGGAAGAGCTTTCACCAAGCGTCTGGCTCAAGAGCTGAATATCAACTTTGAAGAAGCGGAACAGCTGAAAATCAGGTACGGCCGGGGGGAAACGGGGAAAGATGTCAGCGCGAGAGTGAGTAAACTGCTCGAGGAAGACTGCCGGGTCTGGCTGGATGGAATAGAACTTTCTTTGAGCGAGTACGCGGATTCCGATTTGTTGCCAAATAGAATTCTTCTTTGTGGGGGAGGATCGGCTTTGCCGGGGATAAAAAACGCTCTTATCAGTCAGGAATGGCTCAAAAATCTGCCTTTCGCGAAAGTTCCTTCCGTGAGCTTTCTTCAGCCGAAAGACGTTGTTAATATCCAGGATACGACAGGGCTTCTTCGGGATCCGCAAGACGTCACTCCTATGGGGCTGGCCAATTTGGCCCTTGATCTGGTGGGAGAAGAAAAAGTCTTGTCGAATATGCTTCGGCGGGCGGTTAAAATGATGCAAAACTAA
>JAVHPA010000107.1:0-9118 GCA_036170345.1 Candidatus Moraniibacteriota bacterium | reverse complement strand
CGTTCTCAACGCTACGCCGATCGAGCGAAGGATCACCCTTGAAGAAGCGGCGGGAGTGAAACCCTATCAGATGAAAAAGGAGAGATCCCTTCGAAAATTAGACTCAACAAAAAACAATCTTGAGAGAATTGGGGACCTGGTCAAAGAAATCGAACCGCATCTCAAAGTCTTGAAGCGGCAATCGGAAAAGGCCCAAAAAGGAGAAGCGGTGACGCTTGCTCTCAAGGAAAAACAAAAAAATCTTTACGGATATCTTTGGGGAAAGCTTCAGAAAGAAAAAGAAAAAGTATTAGCGGAAAAAGAAGAAATTGGCCGGGAGGAAATGAAACTGCAGAGAAATATTGACGATCTTGAAATCAGAGTCAAAAAAGAAACGAAGACCAATTCCGATTTTGAGGAAAAGAGGAGCGGACTGGAAAAAAAAAGGGATCATATTTTCGAAAGTCTGAATCAGGCCCGGCGGGAAGTAGCCATGATTGAAGCCCGGATTGAAATAGAAAAAGAAAAAGCCAGGAATCTGGAAATCATCAATGAGATTCCGGTCGACCTTCCCTATATCCGGGAAGAAATCAAGAAAATTCAGAGCGAATTCCAGCGCCTTGAACAGGCGGTCGAAAAAATTTCCGATTTGAGCGGACTTGACAGGCTGAAGAGCGATTTCAAAAATCTGCGCCTGGAAATTGGAAAACTCTGGCAGGAAGTGAGCGAAGGGAAAAAGTCCCGGGAATCCAAAGAGCGAAAAAATATTGTGGATCTCAAAACTATCGGGAAGCTGGAGTCTCAAAAAAAAGAAATTGAAGAAAAAATCCGGCAATTCGACGGCCAGATCGAAGAAAACCGGCGAAAGATGGGCGACCTGCTCAAATATGACAGGGAAGCCCGGGAATTATATTTTCAACTGGAAGCGCAGCTATGGGAGAAACAGCATGAAATAACAAAAATCAGGGAAAATTTGAACGAGGTCAAAGTGAATTTGGCGAGAGTCGAAGTGCGGGAAGAGGATTTGAGAAAAAAAATCCAGGACGAATTGGGACTTTCCGATCCCGATGAAATATTAAGTGGCGAAGAATCGAGCTTGGACGGAGAGATTAATCCGGAAGAGCTGGAAAAAGAAATACGTCGCCTCAAGATCCAGGCGGAGCAAATCGGAGCCATTGACCCGATGATAATTGAAGAGTGCGTTGAAACTCAAAAGAGATATAGTTTTCTGGTCAGCCAATCCGAAGATCTCGAAAAAGCGATGGTGACGCTCGCCGAAGTGATCCGGGAAATGGACGAAAAAATAAAAGTGTCTTTCGAAGAAACATATAAAAAAGTAAACAGTGAATTTTCCAAATATTTCAAAATTATTTTTGGCGGAGGGAGCGCGGAAATGATCAAAACAAAAGTGGAGAGCCGCCGAAGTTTCAGAGAAAAAAACAGGGATAGTGAAACCCCGGGAGATGAAGAAGAGAATGAAGAAATAGAAGAAGAGGAAACAGCCAAGGAGATCGGAATTGAAATCAAAGCCTGCCCGCCGGGGAAAAGAATATCCAATCTCGGCATGCTCTCGGGAGGGGAAAGAGCTCTCACTTCCCAAGCGCTGCTTTTCGCCATTATCTCTAACAATCCTCCGCCCTTTGCTGTTCTGGATGAAGTGGAGGCCGCTCTTGACGAAGCCAATTCCACGCGTTTTGGCCGGATTCTGCAGGAGCTTTCGCACCGCACCCAGTTTATTCTAATCTCTCACAATCGCGAAACGATGCGCCAGGCTTCGGTTTTGTATGGCGTCACCATGGGCGCGGACGGAGTTTCCAAAGTGCTTTCGGTAAAACTGGATCAAGTGGCGGAAAAAGGGAAAATTATAGGCCGATAAGTTGACAGAAGTTGAAAGATTAATTATCATATCCCAGTACTCTTGTATTGATTAAATTTCATATAACTTATGCTAAAAATCAGACTGACTCGACGGGGAAAAAAGAATAAGGCTTTTTTTCGGCTGGTGGTGGCGGAACACGCGTCTCCGATAAAGGGGAAATTCATTGAGGCTCTCGGCTTTTTGAATCCGCATACGAAAGAAAAAAGCCTTAAGAACGAACGCATAAAATACTGGATGGAAAAAGGGGCGCAATGTTCCGATTCAGCGCATAATTTGCTGGTAAAAGAGGGAATATTGAAGGGTCCGAAAAGAGCCGTGAAAATGAAGAAAAAGGAGGCAGAAACAACCGAAGAAGCGAAAACTGAAGAGAAATCCGTTCCTGAAAAAAAAGAGAAAGCTGAAGAGTTAAAAACCGAAGCGCCGAAAGAGGAAGAAGAGGTAGACAAGAAAGAAGAGGAAACTGTTTCTGAAGCGGCGGAAAAAGAAATTGCCGGTGAGGAAAACAAATAAACGCGCAGTTTGACATACGGACATTTTTTAGAGTATAGTATTATTGAAATTCGGGATAAGCGGCGGGCAGGATTAGAAAGGTCGATGTCCGAAAGCCAATTGTCCGAAAGTTATTAGCATAATCCAGAAAAGATGGATAAAGATCAGGAATTTGTAGAGTATGTCGTGAAAGCTCTGGTTGACACTCCAGACGCTGTCAAAGCCAATCGAACTATCGACGAAAGAGGAGTCCTTATCACTTTGGACGTTGACGCGAAGGATATGGGAATGATCATTGGTCGGGAAGGCGCGACAGCTAAGGCTATCCGAACCCTTCTTCGAGTGGTCGGCGCCAAAAACAATGCTCGAGTAAATCTCAAAATCAATGAACCGGAAGGTTCGCAAAGAGGCGAGCGAAGAGACGAAAGAAGAGATGATCGAAAAGACTCCAGAAAAAGCATTGACGATGTTGTCAATGATATCAATGTATAGTTTATTATAGGGTTTTTAGTCCCGTTAAATCCTCGCCCTGCGAGGTCTGGCTGTGCCAGAATTTAACGGGATAAACCTTTATCTTACGCTAAAACCGTGCTACTATAGTGGTGCGGTTTTTGTTATGTGATTTTTAAAATGATTAAATAAAAAAGAGATCATGAAAACGGGCAAACAGAAAAACTATGCTTTTATCGACAGCCAAAATTTGAATCTATCAATTCAGCGTTTGGGATGGAAGCTTGATTTTCATCGCTTCCGCGTTTATTTGCAAGAAAAATATAAGGTAAAGATTGCCTACCTTTTCATTGGTTTTCTTCCGGAAAATCAGGATTTATACAATTCTCTTCAGAAATACGGTTATATTCTCGTTTTTAAACCGATTTTGAAATACAAAGACGGCCGAGTGAAAGGAAATTGCGACGCCGAATTGGTCTTGCAAGCTATGATCGATTATCCGAATTATAACAAAGCGGTTGTCGTGAGCGGGGACGGAGACTTTCATTGCCTTATTCACTATTTGTCGCAACAGGATAAGCTGGAAAAAGTATTAGTTCCTGACAGAAAGAATTATTCAGCGCTTCTCAAAAAATTCGCGACAAAATTGGCGTTTTTAAATGATTTGCAAGGAAAACTGGAGTATAATAAAAAGCACCCCGTAAGGATGAAACCTTAAAGGGGTCTTTTCGTGGTAATTCTACAGTAAGTATAGCAGATCCATTTGTCTTGTCAAGTCCGCTATACTATTAAATAATACCCTTAAGCTGACAGAAAATTTCAATCCCCTGTGGATAACTTTTGAAAATATGGCTTATATAAGGTAAAATAGGTAATAAAAAGTGTTTTATTATGAATAGCAAAGAACAAGTAAAAAAGAACATCGCGAAACTGGTCGAGAAGTACGAGAAAATAAAAGCCGAAGGAAAAATAAAGCAATACAATGAAGCTCAAACTCGCAATGAATTCATTGAGCCTCTTTTTGAATTGCTTGGCTGGGACATGAGAAACGTTTATGAAAGAAACGAGGTAGTTGTGGAAGAAACTATTTCCAAAGGAAGAGTTGATCTCGCGTTTCGCCTAAACGGAATTCCAAAATTTTTTCTGGAAGCCAAGTCTCTCAAGGCCGATCTGGATATCGAAAGCTATTCTCGGCAAGCTATCAATTATTCATGGAATAAAGGTGTCAGCTGGGCCGTTCTAACTGATTTCGAAAGCCTAAAAATATTCAATGCCCAAACAAATTCAAAGAAGCTTATTGATAAGCTAGTATTTGAAATTCAATGCCAAGAATACATTTCTGATTTTGATCGCCTCTGGCTATTGTCAAAAGAAAGTTTTTCGAGCAACGAACTCGATAAATACGCGGAAAAATACGGCAAGAAGATTAAAAAACTTACCGTTAATGAAAAGCTATACGACGACTTGAAGAAAGCAAGGGGAATCCTCACCGAAAGTTTCAGGCAATGGAATGAAGGCGTTGATCAGGAAACACTAGACGAAGGAGTTCAGCGAATATTGGACAGATTGGTGTTTATTCGCGTGCTTGAGGATCGGGGGCTGGAACCGCCGACCCTCAAAGAGCTGACCAGAGCGTGGAAAAAAGACGGGGATATTCAAATTTTCAAATCACTCATAGAAAAATTCAGAGAACTGGATGACATTTATGATTCTAATTTGTTCGCTAAGCACACGTGTGAGAACTGGGAGGAGTATGACAAAAGTATGGAAAAGGTAATTGATATGCTTTATGGCAATGATGTGTACGAATATGATTTTAAGGAAATTCCGGCGGACATTCTAGGTGGTGTTTATGAAAGCTATCTTGGCTATATCGCGCAAAATCCGATTGAAGTTGAAACAGATAAAAAATCAGGAAAATTATTGAAATTTGAAGACAAAAAAGAGCTGAAACTAAAATCAAGAAAAAAAAGAAAAGAACAGGGAATATATTATACCCCCAAATATATTGTTGATTATATCGTCAAAGAAACTCTTGGAAAAAAACTGGAAGAAGTGAAAAGCATTCATGAACTAAAACAGCTCAAAGTTCTTGACCCAGCTTGCGGTTCTGGATCATTTCTCACTAAAGCGCTGGAAACGATCAATGATAAGTATAAAGACTTCTCAAGTCCGGGCAATCAAGACACCAAGACTCAAATCATACTCGAAAATATACACGGCGTTGATCTGGATCCGCAAGCGGTGGAATTGGCAAAACTCAATCTTCTTATTGACGCGCTCGACAAAAAAGACAAACTGCCCGATCTTACGGAAAATATCCGAGTCGGAAATTCTTTAATTTCCGGTTCAGAAGAAGAACTCAAAAAATATTTCGGCAAAAACTGGCGGGACAAAAAGCACTTTAATTGGGATGAAGAACTTTCGTCTGTTATAAAGCAGGGAGGATTCGACGTGATTATTGGAAACCCGCCTTGGGGATCTAATATTGACGATGATTTAAAATTTTTTGGAGATAAATATCCTAACTCAACGAAAGAGAAAAAAGATGTCTATAAAATATTCATAGAAAAATCAATAGAACTTCTTAACTCTTCCGGGGTATTTGGTTTTATTGTACCCAATTCTTTTCTTTATCAACCCTCATATGAAGATATAAAGGACTTAATAAATCAATATGATTATTTCGCAATTAACTTGGGAGAAAAAATATTCGAAAATGTTCAGTTGCCTTGTTGTATTCTTATCTTGAGAAAGAGAAAAAATAAGAATGGTATGGTTATTGACCTTACAAATGAAGATAGGAATTTTTTGCCAACAAAATTAGCAACTATAAATGTTCAAAATGAAAAGGCGCGAGAGGAGCTAAGAAAAAATATTTTTAAGGATACGAAATTAAAATTTAAGCAAGTATTTGAATTAAAAGATGCAGGAATTCAATATCATCGATCAGGAATTGGATTATCAAATAAGGGCGGCAATGATTTATACGAGCGAATTTTTTGTAAAAATACAGAAAATAAATTTAAAGATAGCAGGGAAACGTTTTATGGGAAGCTAATGCATCGTTATTATATTAACGATAAAACTGACGAAGTTTTTAATCTTGCTTATAAAGCAGTATTAAATAAAAAAGAATCGGTAAGTTTTACGCGAAATGCATTCGAGCAAGACCAAAAAATAATATGGAGACAAACAGCCCCAGTAATTTTTGCAACCCTTGATGACAAGAAAAGATGGTTCAGAAACACTATTCAATGCGGATGGGTAAAAGAAGAATACAAAAATAAGGTTAATATTCTATATGCTTTGGCAATTTTTAATTCAAGATATATCGAGTATATTTATCGACAGAAAGTATTAGAAACTGGTAGAATTTTTCCTCAAGTTAAAATTAAATATTTACAAGAATTACCATTTGTAATTGGAGATAAAAAGCAACAGTCAGCTTTATCTACTCTGGCTAGAAAAATGATAAGCTTAAGCGGTCAGGTTCAATCGATTCCCGAAAATTCCGAGAAATGGAAATCGGTGAAAAAAGAAATTGAAAAAGTGGATAGGGAGATTGATCGGAAAGTTTATGAATTGTATGGACTAAACGCGGAAGAAATAAAAGTTATTGAAGTCGAAAAATAATATGGTGGATACTCAAGAAAAAGTTTTGTCTTATCTGGACGCATCAACAAAAGACGCCACTAGTGGCAGGATTATCAAATCTCCGTATGCCGCTGTTTTGCAGGAAGCAAGAGGAATGACCGGGCGAGATATTTATTCAGGAGAAAAAATACCGAATGTTTCTCATGGTTCCTGGCTTGGTACGGTCGGTTATATTATAGCTATTGATCATATCGGGGATAAGTTTTTTTGCCCGAAAATGAGCACCGGATTGATGAGATCAGTAAATTTGAAAATAAAGAAAAAAATAAAATTGGTTCTTTTGTAAAAACACTCGCATACTTTTCCAATCTACCTAGTAAAGAAATTTTTGCGCTTTATGCATTACGATGTTCACTTGTCCATGATTATTTTTTGCTTAACAATAGCGGACAAAAATATTTAAATCATCATTTTAGTGTTAATCAAGGGGCGGGAGGAAAAATTGTTTCGTTGCCAAACAAACAATGGAACGGCGAGCTAAGAAACAGAAACGAAAATAATAAAACATTGATTAATCTGGAATTACTTGGAGATTTAGTCGAAAAAATACACGGCTTGCTTATTATCAAAGCAAGCAAGGGATCTCTTGGGATTAAAAGTAAAACTAGGCTAGAATATATCACGTATAACAAACAAAAAATTAAAGAATAATCGCTTCCTAACATCCGATGTAGCCATTCCTAACATTGAATGTTAGGAAAATCCAAATACGTATTTAAATACGTATTTCCGGCGGGGGATGGAATCATTAATTTATAAATATGCCAATAGAAATTCACGAGGAATTGAGCGAGGAAGATAAAACGCGAATAAATCTCCAAAACGAGGTTGGAAACCATTTGCTCGGGGAGGCCAAATGGGCTTTGGACGCCGGAGCACATGAGCTTGTTGATACCGCAAAGATATCCTTTTATGATACCCTTGAGAAATTTATGCGTTCGAATTATGCGCCTACTGAAAAAATCAACGGAGAAACCCTGGCAAGATTATTAGAATATAAAGATTCAGATTGGAAAGACAAAAATATTCTCAAGAAAATTATTGAGCATTTTAAATCTATTGCTTATTAAACTAACCCACCCCAACATTGAATGTTGGGGTAAAGATAGAAGTGATTTATAAACAAAAATTATCAGATTTAAAAGAGTTGGAAAAATTAGTTTTAAAAAAGGTGTTCAACGGAGAGTTGTAAGACTGGATTCCCGCCTTCGCGGGAATGACAATGGAAAGGCGTTTGCGGGGAATTGTATTCATAACCGTGAAAATGGCACAATTATTCCTATTTTTCACGATTATATTGACAAAACCGTGAAAAACTAATCGCTTCCCAACATCCGATATCGAGAAATAAATAAATCTTATGACCTTCCACATCATCACAATTTTTCCCAAAATATTCGACTCTTATTTTTCCGAGAGCATTATTAAGCGCGCCCGGGAGAAGAAATTTATTGATGTTAAAATCCACAATTTGCGGGATTATACGAAAGACAAGCGCAAAACCGTGGATGATACGCCGTATGGGGGAGGCCCCGGTATGATTATGAAAGTGGAGCCGATTTATAAGTGTATTGAGAAAATACAAAAATCACTCAAGGTTCGACCTTCTATCCAAGGTTCGACCTTTCCCTTGTCCCGATTAAATCGGGACAATTCCTCAAGGTCAAACCTTATGACAATTCCTCAAGGTCAAACCTTACGTACTGTTTTATTTTCTGCCAAGGGCAAACGATATACTCAAGCCGATGTGAAGAGACTGGCGAAGTATAAAAATATCATTATGATCTGCGGGCGGTATGAAGGGGTGGATGAGCGGGTCGCGAAATGTTTGGCGGACGAGGAAATTTCGATTGGTGATTATGTTCTTACGGGCGGAGAAATACCGGCGATGGCGATTGTGGATTCTATAACTCGTCTCGTTCCGGGAGTTTTGGGAAACGCCGAATCGCCAAAAGACGAATCATTTTCAAAAAAAGGCTATCTCGAATATCCGCAATACACCAAGCCGGCGGAATTTCGCGGTTGGAAAACGCCGGAAGTGCTGCTTGGCGGGAATCACGCGGAGATTGAGAAGTGGCGGGAGAAAAATAGTAAAAAAATTTCTAATTACTCTAATTGATCTAAAGAAATCCCAAGCCCCAAATGAAGAAAGATAACAAAAAACCCGACCAAATTCTGGCCATCACCACTTTCGCGCTCATCGTCTTCGGCCTCGTGATGATTTCTTCGGCCGGGGTGGCGGTTTCCCAGCAGCGCTTTGGCGACAGCTATTATTTTTTCAAGCATCAGCTTTTTTTTGGAGTCGTGCCGGGACTTATCCTGATGTTTATCGCCCAAAAGATAGACTATCATTTTTGGAAAAAAATCGCTCTTCCTCTATTTCTCTTAAACCTGACTTTTCTGGTCCTCGTTTTCATTCCCGGCATGGGGCTGAAGCTCCAGGGAGCCAGCCGTTGGATAAAACTGGGCCCTTTTTCCTTTCAGCCGACGGAAATGCTGAAACTTTCGATTATCCTGTATCTCGCGGCTTGGCTCGAAAGCAAGAAAGAGCAAGGCCGTGATTTTTTCGAGGGGTTGGTTCCGGTCCTGGCCATTCTCGGGGGAGTGGGGTTTCTTATCATCAAACAGCCGGATATGGGAACGCTGGGTGTCATTGTCGTTGTA
>JAVHPA010000106.1:6761-9141 GCA_036170345.1 Candidatus Moraniibacteriota bacterium | reverse complement strand
TGCACTTCGTTTGGATAAATTATCCCGGCTGAAAAAAGAACGGCAATAGTTGCTTAGTAAACTTTTCCGGGTAAGCCCGTAACAGCTGAAAATAAGTGTCGCATGATTCGTGTTTCATGTTATGTGTTACGTGTTATGTGGCGATCGAGGTGGAACCACGGGAAAGTTTAAAGCTTCTCGTCCTTGAGTGAATATTTTTGAATATTTACAACTAGGATGGGAAGTTTTTTTGTTTAATAAAAGTTCAACTTTAGGCGCTCCTAAAGTTGAACTTTGAGAAATACCATGAACAACATTCTCGAACTCATCGGCCACACGCCCATTATAAAAATCAATCGGCTTAATCCGAACAAAAAAGTGAATATTTTCGCGAAGCTCGAAGGTCAAAATCCCGGCGGGAGCATCAAGGACCGGATTGCCCTCAAAATGATCGAGGAAGCGGAAAAAGTTTACCCGCCGGAGAGGCGGGCCGGTAAACTGACCAAAAACAAAACAATTATTGAAGCAACTTCTGGAAACACAGGAATCGCGATTGCGATGATCGCCGCGGTGAAAGGCTATGCAGTGGAAATTGTGATGAGCGACGCTGTCTCGGTCGAGCGCCAAAAAATGATCGCTGCTTTCGGGGCGAAGATAACATTGACGGACGGAAAATTGGGAACAGACGGAGCGATCAAAAAAACTAGAGAGTTTGTCGCGGAATTTCCGGAAAAATATTATCACACGGACCAGTTTTCGAACAACAATAATATTTTGGCCCATTATGAAACCACCGCCGCCGAAATCTGGAAACAAATGGATGGAAAGATTGACTATTTCGTCGCTTCAATCGGCACTTCGGGAACTTTGATGGGCGTGAGTCAATATCTCAAAAAGAAAAATCCGGCCATCAAAATTGTCAGCGCCGAACCTGTAAAAGGCCACTATATCCAAGGCCTCAAGAATATGGAGGAGGCCATCATTCCCGCGATCTATGACCGCGAACACCTTGATGACATTATTATGGTCGAAACCGAAGCCGCGTTTGACATGGCCCGCCAAGTCGCGCGAAGCGAAGGAATTTTCTGCGGAATGTCCTCCGGCGCGGCCATGTATGCATCGCTCGAAGTCGCGAAAAAGATCAAGTCAGGCAATATTATAACTATTTTTCCAGATAGAGGAGAAAAATATTTGAGCACTTCCCTTTTTGACCAAATAAGTTAGTATAAAGATATGCTCAAACTCTACAACACCCTCACAAAATCTAAAGAAGAATTCAAACCCCTCCACAAGGGAAAAGTTTCCATTTATACCTGCGGACCGACGGTTTATGATTATGTCCATATTGGAAATCTGCGTTCGTATATGACGGCGGATATTTTGCGGCGCTATCTCGAATACTCCGGCTACGAAGTCCGGCTTATAAAAAACATTACCGACGTCGGGCATCTCACTGCTGACGACATCGCTCAAGCTGACACAGGTGAAGACAAAATGCTCATAGCATTGAAACGAGAAAAGTCCGCCAAAGGCGGATCCGCCTCGGGCGGAAAGACTCCGGAGGAAATCGCGAATTTCTATACCGAAGCATTTCATCGCGACGAAGACGAGATGAATATTTTGCAGGCTCACTATTTTCCTCGTGCCACAGCTCATATTCCGCAGATGATAAAAATCATTGAAACGCTGATTGAAAAAGGCCACGCCTATGAAAAAAACGGCAATGTTTTTTTTGATGTGACAAGTTTTCCCGATTACGGAAAATTATCCGGCAATACTCTCAAGCAACTCAAAGTCGGCGCGCGCCTCGAAGAACATCCTGATAAAAAACATCCTTGGGATTTCGCCTTGTGGTTGAAAGCCGATCCAAAACACCTTTTACAGTGGGATTCTCCATGGTCACGAGGATATCCCGGCTGGCACATTGAATGCAGCGCGATGGCTACCGAATATTTGGGAGATACGATGGATATTCATACCGGCGGGGAAGACAATATTTTTCCTCATCATGAAGCCGAAATTGCCCAATCGGAATGCGCCACCGGCAAAAAATTCGTCAATTTCTGGGTGCATACACGGCATCTCCTTGTCGAAGGCGAAAAAATGTCTAAATCTAAAGGAAATTTTTATACTCCACAGGATATCCGGAGATATGGCTTTGACCCGATGCACCTGCGCCTGTTATACTTATCTTCCCACTACCGAAAAAATCTTGATTTTTCCTGGAAAGCGATGGAACAAGCCAGAGCGAATTATGAACGAATCGCGGAATGGATCGGGAAACTAAAGGAAATCGCATCTAAAAATCCCAAGACTAAGTCTTCGGATTTCCTAAGACTTAGTCTTGGGAAGATAGCATCCGCGATGGATGACGATCTTAACACTCCCCTCGCCCTTTCGG
>JAVHPA010000106.1:0-6661 GCA_036170345.1 Candidatus Moraniibacteriota bacterium | reverse complement strand
ACTTGGAAAGGCGACGCCAAAAACCGTCCGCTCGATGACCCCGACCAGCAGCAAAAAATGGCCGACCTCGACCGGGAAATCGACAACGCGACCGACAACACTCCAAGCGACAACAATTCTTCCGATTGGTAAAAATAAAAAATATTCTGATTAAAAACGAACCTCTTATCTCTTTTTTGTTATGCCCAAAGAAAAATCCACAAAATTCAATCTCGGTGAAGCGCGGGTTCCGCCCCAGAACATTGAGGCGGAGATGTCCGTTTTGGGCTCCTTGATGCTCGACAAGGACGCGATCGTCAAAATGGCCGATTTGGTGCGGCCGGAGGATTTCTATAAAGACGCTCACAAACTTGTCTACGAAGCCATGCTCGAGCTCTATGAAGACCGCGAGCCGATCGATGTTCTCTCCCTCTCGAACAAGCTGGAAGAAAAAAAACAACTGGAAACTATCGGGGGCGCCAGCTATCTCACCGAGCTTGTCAACACTGTTCCATCGGCGTCCAATGTGGTTCACTACGCCAAAGTTGTCCAGAAAAAAGCTTTGCTTCGGAAACTCATTGGAGCCGCCGGGGAAATTCTGGAACTGGGATATCAGGAGGCCGAAGACGTGGAAAAAATTCTGGACGAAGCCGAGCAAAAACTTTTCCGGGTTTCGCAAAAATACGTCAAGGCCGATTTTGTCCCGATCAAAACCTACCTCGAATCAGCCTTTAACCGCATTGACGAGCTTCACAAGGGCGATCGGGATATGCGGGGCGTGCCGACCGGATTCGCCGATCTTGATAATATTTTGGCCGGTCTTCAAAAATCCGACTTGGTGATTCTCGCTGCCCGCCCTTCAATTGGAAAAACCGCCCTTGCTCTTGATATCGCCCGCAATGTTTCCATTAAAGCCAAAATTCCGGTGGGAATATTCTCACTGGAAATGTCATCCGATCAGCTCATTGACCGCCTGCTCGCCGCTGAAGGAAAAGTGGACGCCTGGCGGATCCGCACCGGGCGCCTCCGAAGCGACGGCGGTGAAGACGACTTCCAAAAAATTGGCGAAGCGATGGGTGTTCTTTCCGAAGCTCCGATTTTTATTGACGACTCCGCCCGCGCCAATGTGATGGAAATGCGCACTATGGCGCGCCGATTGCAGGCCGAACATAATCTGGGACTGATCATTATTGACTATCTGCAGCTTATGGAGGGCCGCTCGAACGACAATCGCGTCCAGGAAGTTTCCGAGATTTCCCGATCTCTCAAGGGCTTGGCTCGCGAACTCAACATTCCCGTCCTCGCTCTTTCCCAGCTTAACCGCGCCGTGGAAAGCCGCAGTCCTCAAATTCCGAAGCTTTCCGATCTTCGCGAATCCGGCTCAATCGAGCAGGACGCCGACGTGGTGATGTTTCTTTATCGTGAAGATCGCGAAAAACCGGAGACTCCGAACAAAAATGTCATTCAAGTCATCGTTTCTAAACACAGAAATGGCCCGCTCGGAACCGCCAGTCTTTATTTTAACGATAATATTACTAGTTTCTCGTCGCTCGAGAAAAAACATGCTTCCTAAGTCATTTCAGAAACTAATAAATCACTTTGCGTCATTGCCTTCCGTCGGCCCTAAAATGGCCGAGCGGCTGGTTTTGTATTTATGGAAGTATGATCAGGAAAAACTGGATGACTTTGCCGAAACTTTGAAGGAACTGAAGTCCAAAATCGGTTTTTGCAAAGAGTGTTTCAATATTTCCGAAAAAGATTTGTGCCCGATCTGTCAGGACAAAAAACGCGATCGAAGTCTGATCTGCGTCGTGGAAGAGCCGCTGGATGTTATCGCTATTGAAAAAACAAGACAAATGCGGGGTTTGTATCACGTCCTGGGCGGAACCATCAACGCCCCGGCCGATAAAAACAACACTCTAAAGATAAATGAGCTGATCAGCCGACTGAAAAAAAATCCGGTAAAAGAAGTAATAATCGCTTCGAACCCGACGACCGAGGGCGAGGCCACGGCTCTTTATCTTGCAAGACTTATAAGGCCTTTGGGCATAAAAATTACCCGTCTCGCCCGCGGACTTCCCACCGGCGGAGACATCGAATACGCGGACGAAGCGACTTTGACAGGCTCGATAGAGGGAAGAAAAGAGATGTAGAAATTTCTAATTGATCTAATTTCTAAAAAATCCCAATTACCAATACCCAACGAATAAAATTTGGGATTTGGATATTGAGATTTATTTAGATCAATTAGGTTAATTAGACATTAGACATTCACTATCTCCACTTCCGTCACTTGCTGCCGATGTCCGAATTTCACCTTATATCTTTTCTTCGCTTTATGTTTGACGCCTGTCACCTTTTTATCTTTCCCTTGCTTCAAAATTTTTCCTTCCACTTTCGCTCCGGCTATATATGGCGTGCCGATCTTAACGTCTTTTTCGCCGCCTTGAAAAAGCACTTCAGAAAATTCAATTTTGTCCCCGACTTTTCCTTCCAGTTTTTCAATCTTAATCTTATCCCCTTTTTTGACCAAATACTGTTTCCCGCCGGTCTTGATTACTGCTAACATATGCAAGCTTTTTGAAAAATTACTTATACAGACTAATAGAATTTGAATATTATGTCAATAATTTTGAATTTCCAATTTTGAATTTTGAAATAATGTCTTAATGTTTTAATGTTTCAAAATTATGTCATTCGAAATTGATTCAAAATTCAAAATTACTGCAAAGTCGCCTTCACTTCCATTTCCCTCTCGTCCCTAACCAATTTCAAATTCACTGTGTCTCCGGGATGATATTTTGAAACTAGATAAGCCAAATTCTGCCCCGGGTTTACTTCTTCGCCGTTGACGCTCAAAATCACGTCCGAGAGCTTGAGTCCCGCCTTGTCCGCCGGACTTCCGGAAATTACCGCGAGGCCCTGCTGAAGGCTGGGTGAATAAACAAGCGCTCCGTGGTCATATTTATTCCCGGTCAGACTTGCGTTCTCCTTATCCAAGCTCAAATAATATACCCCCAGACTTCCCCTTTTCACTACTCCGCTGGCCAGATATTCATCAATGAGATGTTCGATATGGTTCACCGGAATAACAAAATATTGCCGAGTCTGATCCACCTTTTGAGATCCCAAAATACCGACTACGTCTCCGTTATAATCCGCCACTGTCGCGCCGGCCATATTTTCATCGCCGAGATTATCAAACGTCATATCGGTAAAAAAAACTCCCTGCAGTTTTTCGGATGTTGCCAGCGGCCCCGCCAGCGAATAGCCTTCAGCCAGCTGGCTGATCAATCCCGATTTATAAATAATACCGGCATTGCTCTCGCCTCTTCCGATGGCAATGATCTTCGCTCCTGTTTTTATGTCTTCGGGCGCGATAAAGGACGCGGTGGAAAGATTTTCTGCTCCGTCTACCTTAATGAAAGCGAGATTTGTAAAGGAATCCGTGAAAACCAGCCGCCCCTCAAAAGTCGTTCCGTCCGATGTTATGATCTGATATTTGGCCGGATCGGCCAAAATAGCTTCCTGGTACGTGATTATCAATCCGTCGGCGGTCGCAACTAGTCCGCTTCCGGATTTGATCTGCGCGTTTTGATTGCTTTTTTTTGAGGAAGTTCCGCTCGCACTCTTTTGCGAGATAATTTCCACAACGCTTGATGCCGATTTATTTGAATAGCGGGAGACATTTTGCTCCTCGCTGACGGTAACTTGCTCGGTTTTGTTGACCACTACCACATTTTCGGTTGCTTGCTCGAGAAACTTGTATTTGTTGAGCCATTTCGCCGTTGAAAGACGCGGAATAAGATAGCGATCAATAATTATTAAGCTTATCCCAGAGAGAACAAAAACCAGCAAAACAAAAAAAATGAACCTGATTATTCGCAGGCCCTTGCGAGACTTATGTCCTTTTTCATCTTTATTGTTTTCGTTCATTATTGTATCACTGGGTACCACTTAGTGCTTAAAAGCAGAATCGAAGCTGTTCCGGCCAAAAAAACCAGATTGAAAACTATCTTTCTTACCGTTAGTTTTCCTATAAAATAATTACGGATAATATCCCAGCTGGCGTAATAGATTATGAGAGTAATAACTCCCGTTGTCAAGTACCCAAACGGCCAGGAGTTCTGAATCCAAATAGCTACCGCTATAAGATAAGCGAGATATACGGAATAAAGCACTCTTTGAGAACGGTTTATTTCAAGCTTATTTATCATAATTGAGATATATGACACCAAAAAAGTGACCACGGCGAAAACCGCCATAATGTACCAGACAGACACTTCGATATTGAGATACCAGCCATAAACCGATGTGTACCAGCAAAAAAGCGCGGCTAGCGCAGCCAGGTTTACCATTGCTTTGGCTGTCTGGTCCTTGTCATATCTTCTCAACCGATAGCCGGCCAGGACTGCCAGATAAAAAACGCCGCTGGTAAGGACTATAAAAGCCTTGGCTTGGGCCAGGGAATCGATGAGCGGCAGGAGCAGAAGCGCACCCAATATCAATAAAAGCAACAAAAAAAAGAAACGGAAATTCCTGGCAATCAGCCTCACTCCGATTAAAAGTACTGCGGAGAATATGCCGACAATCCAAAAAGCCCGGTCCGGATAATCAAAAACCAGCCAGAGCGCCGCCAAATTCAACAAACTCAAAAAAAAGACGCCGAATTCCCAAATCATATAATTAAAATTTCTAATTAACCTAACTTCTAATTGCTCTAATCAAATCCCAACATCTAAATACCAATGTCCAAATTTTAAAACTTGGGTTTTGGGATTTCTTTAGATTAATTAGGTCAATTAGAAATTAGGATATTACTATCTTATCCCCTTTCGCGTCCACTTTTATTCTATCTCCATCCTTTATTTTTCCTTCCACGATCCGCAGCGCCAATTCGTCCAAAACCATATTTTGGATGGCCCGCTTCAGAGGACGGGCTCCGTATATCGGATCAAAACCGGATCTGGCCAGCAGATCTTCTGCTTCCGGACTGACATTTAGCTTAATATTTTTCTCCGCCAACCGCTTTCGCACCATATCCAGCTGCATATAGACTATTTTTTTGATCTCACTCGTCCCAAGTGGATGGAAAATTATGATTTCATCCAGGCGATTCAAAAATTCCGGCTTGAATTTTTCGCGAAGAGATTGCATGACCCGATCTTTCATTTCTTCTTCCCGAAAATTGAATTCTTTCGCCTTCCCTTCTTGAAAACCGATTTCCTGCATTTTGTAGATTATTTCGGATCCGACATTGGAAGTCATCACGATCACCGTGTTTTTGAAATTGACCACGCGTCCTTTCGCGTCCGTAAGGCGTCCATCATCGAGGATCTGGAGTAAAATATTGAAAACATCCGGATGAGCTTTTTCGATTTCGTCGAATAGGATAAGGCTGTACGGCCGGCGGCGGACTTTTTCAGTGAGTTGTCCCCCTTCTTCATGGCCAATATAGCCCGGGGGAGATCCGATAATTTTTGCCACGCTGTGCTGTTCCATATATTCGCTCATATCCACCCTGATCATGGCATTTTCATCGTTAAAAAGAAATTCCGCCAAGGTTCTTGCCAGCTCGGTTTTTCCAACGCCGGTCGGCCCCAGAAATATAAAAGACCCGATCGGCTTATTTTCCTCGCCGATGCCAGCCCGCGATCTTCGAAGGGCATTTGCGACCGATCTTATGGCTTCATTTTGCCCCACAATTCGCATTTTCAGCTTTTCCTCCGCCTTGGCCAATTTTTCCATCTCGCCCTCAAGCATTTTGGAAACCGGTATTCCGGTCCAGCGCGACACCGCCCGAGCGATGTCTTCTTCGGTCACTTCCTCTTTGAGAATGGGGTTTTTGCTCTGGATGGCCGTTAACTTTTTTTGTTCGGCTCTGATTTTTTTCTCCAGCTCGGGAATTTTTCCATAACGAATTTCCGCCACCCGGCTCAATTCGCTTTGCTGCTCAAAAATATCCGATTCTCCCCGCAGCCGCTCCATTTCACTCTTGTGGGAGCGGATATTCGTGATTAGTTCTTTTTCGCTTTTCCATTGCAGTTTCCATTTGTTAGCCCTTTCGTTTATATCGGCTAATCTTCTCTCAATATCTTTCAGTCTGTCTTTCACTCCTTTGTTTTTTTCTTTTTTCAGGCCTTCTTTTTCGATCTCGAGCCGTCTTTTTTGCCTATCAAGATCATCAATTTCCGCGGGCAAGCTGTCAATTTCCATCCGGAGAGCCGATGCCGCCTCGTCCATAAGATCCACGGCCTTGTCCGGCAAATTCCGATCGGCAATATAGCGGCTGGAAAGCCGGGCCGCCGCAATGATCGCCTTGTCCGTCACCCGCACTCCGTGGTGAATTTCATATTTTTCCTTGAGGCCCCTGAGAATTGCAATCGTGTCCTCGATAGAAGGCTCGGTGACATACACCGGCTGGAATCTTCGCTCGAGAGCCGCGTCTTTCTCGATATATCTTTGATATTCCTTGAGGGTCGTCGCGCCGATCGCCCGGATCTTTCCGCGAGCCAAAGCCGGTTTGATCATATTGGACGCGTCCATCGTCCCTTCCATGGCTCCGGCTCCGACCAAAGTGTGCAGCTCGTCGATAAAGAGTATATATTTTCCCGCTGACTTTTCTATTTCAGAAAGAACCGCCTTGAACCTTTCTTCAAATTCACCTCTGAATTTGGAACCG
>JAVHPA010000105.1:7853-9240 GCA_036170345.1 Candidatus Moraniibacteriota bacterium | reverse complement strand
AAAATACAATGATCATTGAAGACATCTATAACGCCGCTCCGCAGTCAACGCTGGCTGCTCTTAAAGTACTGGAAAAAATTCAGGCGCGAAGGAAATTGGCGGCTTTGGGAAATATGCTCGAGCGGGGTAAAGCAGCAGAAGCGGGACATCGGGAAGTGGGAAAAAAAGCGGCCCAAGTGGCCAATATTCTTTTTGCGATCGGTGACAAGGCGAAATTCATTGCCGATGAGGCGATCCGATCAGGACTTGACAAAAATAATGTTTTCTGCTACGATGATCCGTTCGAGGCTAAAATCCCTATTCAAAAAGCCTTGAAAGAAGGGGACGTAATTTTGGTAAAAGGATCCCAGGGAGCCAGAATGGAGCTTATTTCCGAGGAAATAATGCGTCTTCCGGAACAAGCGGAAAAGCTGCTGCCCAGACAAACAGCCGAATGGAAGGGAAAATAGACCTGTGGATAACTACCCCATTGACGCGATTCACGCCGAAGAATAAAATAAGGGGGCGTGAAACAAAAAGGGAAAATTTAATATAAAGAGAGCTTGCGGTTGCCATAAACCCGCCTTTGCATAAAGCTACGGCGAGGTGAATAGGGGATAACCGTCAGCTCTTTAAAAAACGATCCTTGCAGGTATTGCCGGATCGTTTTGTGTTTTAAGGGAGGAAAACACAAGTATCCTGGACTTCGTTTGGAAAATTAATACTCTAGTTTTTCAGATGAAGTCGCAGGATATAAAAATTTAGGGGACTAACGCCATGAAAGAGGCAAAGATTCTTCAACCTGTTGGCGTTGCTTACCCGATAGAAAAATCTTCAACGCAACAGGCATCAACAGCTTTTGAAGACAAATCGGGTCCCTTCCGGAAATATTTCGATATTCCGGAAAAATATTTTACCGGGTTGCATATCCCTAATGCGGAAAAGCGGAGACCCTCATAAAGGTCTCAAGGAGAACGGCCATGACTGCTCAAAAGATCCATGCAACGCAGGGAACAATTTTATTGAATACGTCCCGTTGCTCTCAATCATCCAGTTGCATTTTTCTGGATTGGGATACCCCAGCGGGAAGATGCACAAATAGGAATCATAACGTATGCCCTATTTATCGGGCCGATCTGGTTCAGCGCATCAATCACCGAGAGCAACCCTACGCTCCCCAACAACCCACTGCTTAAGGGTGGGGGTTAAGAAAATGCGAAACTGTGAGCAAGAAAATCAGCCCCGGGATCTAGTCGCCAATTGGCAACTGACCCGGGGTCTATTTATTTATGGACAAGCCGAAAAAATTTTAGTAATGTGTATAGCGTTATGCCGCGTTCGTCTAGCCTGGTCCAGGACGCTAGGTTCTCATCCTAGAAATCATGGGTTCGAATCCCATACGCGGTAC
>JAVHPA010000105.1:0-7753 GCA_036170345.1 Candidatus Moraniibacteriota bacterium | reverse complement strand
TATAATATAAGATAATTATTGCCTAAAAATTGCCAATGGACGCCAAAGTTGAACTTCAAAACTACAAAAAAATAATTGACCGGAAATTGGCGAAATTTTTTGCCAAAAAGCTTTTGGATATGAAAAATGTCGGATATTCGGCGCAGGACATAGTGAAAAGCATCCGCGATTTGACGCTGGCGGGCGGGAAAAGGGTGCGGGCCAGTTTTATGTATTATGGATACCGGGCGGCTGGCGGAAAAGAACTGGAAAAAATCAGCGAGGCGGCGATGAGTATAGAGCTGATCAATATATTTCTTCTCATTCATGATGACATAATCGACCGCGATGATCTGCGGCACGGCGTGGAAACGATCCACAAAAAGTATGAACGGCTGGCGAGGAAATATTACAAAAAAGTCGATCCGGTTCATTTTGGCGAATCACTGGCGCTGGTGGCGGGGGACATGGCGGCCGCTTTCGGAAACGAGATCATTTTCAATTCAAAATTTACTCCAGGAAATAAGCAGAGAGCGCTTTTAAAGCTTCAGGAAATTGTCACGAATACCGTCTCGGGAGAAATTCTGGATGTGATGCTTGAAGCTAAGGGCTACGCGACAGAAAGAGAAATTCTGGAAGTTCACTGGAACAAAACGGCGAAGTATACAGTTGAGGGGCCGCTTCATCTCGGAGCGCTTCTTGCGGGGGCCGAAATAAACCAGCTCGATATTTTGACGAACTATGCCATTCCCGTCGGAATCGCATTCCAGATCCAGGACGATATTCTGGGCGCGTTCGGAAACGAAAAGAAATTGGGGAAACCGGTCTGCTCGGATCTTCGCGAAGGAAAACAAACGCTTCTTGTGGCGAAGGCCTTGGAATTTGGAAATAAATCAGAACAGAAAATAATAAAAAATTTGCTGGGGAAGAAAGATGCCGGCCAGAAAGAAATAAATAAATTCCGCGGAATTGTGAAAAATACAGGTTCGCTCAAATATTCCCAGGATCTGGCGAAAAAATATGTTGGAGAAGGCAAAGCGGCAATCGTAAAATCGAATTTTGACCAGAAAACCCAAGAGTTCCTCACCGGAATCGCGGATTATATCGTGAATCGCGAAGTTTGAAATGTTCGGATAAAATTGGAGTTTTTCAAATAGGCTGGCCCTCCAGCCAGCTGTCGGTCTAACGCGATATTTTCGAAACTCCAATTTTATCCTCTCTGGGCTTGTAATTAACTTGGCATTAATGTAAAATAATTATAAATTTAACGGAAAGCAAAAGCTTTTTGATTTTGTTTTATGTCTAAAAATATAAAAAATATTCCTAAGCATGTTGCTATCATTCCCGACGGCAATCGCCGCTGGGCGCGCGAACGTGGCCTCAAGACACGGGAAGGCCACGAAGAGGGAGCTAAGAACGTTGAGAAAGTCCTGCGGGCCAATTTGGATCTCGGGGTAAAGTACGTTACTTTTTGGGGATCATCGCTCGATAACCTCCAGAAAAGGCCGCTCCTCGAAAAGAAAGCGCTTTTGGATATTTACCGCAGATATTTTTTGAAATTGACAGAAAGCAAAGATATTCATAGTAATCAGGTCCAGGTAAACGTAATCGGCAAATGGGAAGAGCAGTTTCCAGAATTTGTGAAAAAAGCTATCCGCAAGTGCATAACGCGCACGGAAAAATACAGCAAATATTTTCTGAATTTTCTTTTGGCCTATAGCGGGGATGATGAGCTGATAGAGGCGGCAAACAATATTCTCTCAAAATGCAAGGGGAAAGTTAGGCGCATCACGGCGAAAATAATCAAAGAAAATCTCATGACTCGTAATCTGCCCCCGGTTGATCTTCTGGTGCGAACGGGGGGCGAACCGCACAACAGTACCGGTTTTATGATGTGGGACCTGGCGAATGCCCAGCTTTATTTTTCCGAAACCCTCTGGCCTGATTTTGACGAAAAAAAGATGCGGGAAGCGGTGATTGATTATTCAAGAAGAGCGAGAAAATTTGGGAAATAAATTTATAAATTGATCTAATTTCTAATTGACCTAAACAATTCCCAAATCCTAATATCTAATTTCTAATAAAATGCCAAATGCTAAAAATCCAAATTTTAGACATTGGACATTTGGTAATTGGGATTTGATTAGAAATTAGAAATTGGGAATTAGGTATTTTTATGAGAAAAATTATTATAGCAATTATCCTTATTGTTTTGCCGCTGGTTGCTTCTGCTCAGGACGTTGGTAAGAAGAAGGCCTATTTTTTTTACGGTGATCAATGTCCGCATTGCCATAAGGTGGATGATTATTTCAAAGCCAATGGGGTGTACGATAAATACGACATCACGAAATTGGAATTCAGCAATCCTTTTAACGCCCGGCTGCTTTTGAAATTCGGAGACGTCTACAATGATCCGGATAAGGGAGCGGTTCCGGCTATGGCCTTCGCGGATAAGTTCATCGTCGGCGATCAGCCGATCATTGATAACTTTGCGCGTGAAATCGACGCGGCGGACGCTTCTACTCTTCCTGATCCGGATAAAATCAACAAAGATACCGCAAAGGAAAATCCAACTGGCGCGAACACTCCCACTCCAACTGGAAATAAGAAGAACTATTTTCCCGTAATAATCATTACCCTCATTATTGTCGGTGGAGGAGCGTTAATTTTTGTAAATCGTAAAAAGTAATATTCCTAATCTCGTTGATTAGGAAAGCAAAAATTTATGGCGCAACAATTTACCGATCAAAATTTTGATCAAGAAGTTCTGAAAAGCGATAAACCCGTTTTAGTTGATTTTTGGGCGGCGTGGTGCGGCCCGTGCCAGATAATGGGTCCGATTGTTGACGAGCTGTCTTTGGAAATGAAGGACAAAATTAAGATAGGAAAACTGAACGTGGACGAGAATCGCGAAACAGACACAAATTACAGCGTGATGTCAATTCCGACTCTGATAATTTTCAAGGATGGAAAAGTCATGAAACAATTGGTGGGAGTGCAGGCGAAAGAAAACTTGAAAGAGGAGCTGGAGAAAGTTTAACAAATTTCTAATGTCTAATTGACCTAATTGATCTAAAGAATGTCCAAAAACCAATAACCAAAGAAACTGAAAACTACGGAAGCAAATATTTTTTTGGGATTTGGGTATTGAGATTTATTTAGGTCAATTAGAAATTAGATCAATTAGACATTTTAATATTATGCAACAGACTGAAACTTACGACCTCATCATCATTGGCGCCGGGCCGGCAGGGCTGGCGGCTTCGATTTATGCTTCGCGGTATAAGGTTAAGCATATTGTTATTGCCAAAGAGCCGGGCGGACAGGCCAACGAAGCTCATAAAGTCGAAAATTGGCCGGGGACCGTTTCTATATCAGGCCTTGAGCTTGGCCAAAAAATGCGGGAGCATAGCGAAAAGCTGGGCGGAAAAATAATTATGGATTCGGTGTCGAGCATCACGCGAGAGGGCGATGTCTGGAATGTTACGACCCACGCCGATAATTATAAAGCGAAATATGTCATTCTGGCTCTCGGGATGGAATATCGAAAATTGCAAATTCCGGGAGAAATCAAATTCAGAGGAAAAGGAATTTCTTATTGCCCGACTTGCGACGCGCCGTTTTTCAAAGAGAAAACAGTGGCTGTCGCGGGAGGCGGAAACAGTGCGGCTTCGGCGGCCCTGCTCCTCTCCGAATACGCCAAAAAAGTCTATATTATTTATCGCGGCGAAAAACTAAGAGCCGACCCCTCCTACAAGGAAAAATTTTCAAAAAGCGGCAAAATAGAAGTCATTTATCAAACTAACATCAAGGAAATTTCAGGAGAAAAATCGGTTGAGAAAATAAAATTGGACAAGGCGTATGGCGGCAGCGACGAATTGGAACTGCAAGGCTTATTCATTGAAATCGGGAGCGAACCCGGAGTCGAGTTAACCAAACAGCTGGGCGTCTCTTCTGACGAACAGGGTTATATCATCGTCAACCCAGATCAGAGCACGAATGTGCCGGGAATTTACGCGGCCGGAGACGCGACAACCGGATCGAACAAAACGCGCCAAATCGTGACCGCAGCGGCGGAAGGAGCCATTGCGGCTGGCGCTGTCTACAGAAAATTACAGACATCATGAAATGTGTCGTTCTTGGATTATCTCTAAGTATTTTCTTTAAAAATTTTCAATTATCAATTTTCAATTTTCAATAAATTCTATAATTTTCAATTTTCAAACAGCTTTTTGTTAATTGGAAATTATAACATTGAAAATTGATTGGAAATTGAGCATTGGAAATTGAAAATTAGAAGTGAAAAAAATTTTTGACAGTAAAATAGAAATCAGAAGCCGCTACAAACTTACTAAAAGCAATTTGCCTCTTATCTATACTCCCGGTGTCGCTAAAATATCCTTAGCCATCGCGAAAGATAAGAAAAAGGTCTTCGATTATACCTGGAAAAGAAACAGCGTGGCCATTGTTTCGAACGGCAGCGCTGTTTTGGGTCTTGGAAATATCGGACCGGAAGCGGCTTTGCCGGTGATGGAAGGAAAGGCGGTGTTGTTCAAAGAATTGGGCGGTGTGGACGCGGTTCCAATTGTTCTAGACACGCAGGATACGGAAGAAATAATCAATGTTATAAAAGCAATTGCCCCGACTTTCGGCGGAATAAATCTGGAAGATATTTCCGCCCCGAGATGCTTTGAGATAGAAAAGCGACTAATAAGGGAATTAGATATTCCCGTTTTCCATGACGACCAGCACGGGACGGCGATTGTTGTGCTGGCCGGAATAATCAACGCGCTGAAGGTGGTCCATAAGAAAATTTCTCAAGTGAAAATTGTATTGTCCGGCGCCGGCGCTGCGGGAATCGCGATCACGAAATTGCTTTTGCAGTATGGCGCCAAAAATATCATAGTTTGCGACAGCCAGGGAGCAATTTATCAAGGCAGAAAAAACGGCATGAATAAAGCTAAAGAAGAGTTGGCAGAATTGACGAATAAGGAAAAAAATAAAGGCAGTCTGAAAGGAGCACTAGCGAACACTGATATTTTTATCGGGGTGTCCGCTCCAGGCCTGTTAAGCGCGAAAGATATCGAGAAAATGAATGAAGACGCGATTGTTTTTGCGATGGCCAATCCAATTCCGGAAATTTTTCCGAACGAAGCCAAAAAAGGCGGAGCAAAAGTAATGGCAACCGGCCGAAGCGATTTTCCCAATCAAATCAATAATGCCCTTGTTTTTCCCGGAATTTTTCGCGGAGCGCTGGATACCCGGACAAGATTTATTACGGATAAAATCGAGATCAAAGCGGCCGAGGCGATTGCCGGTTTGGTGAAAAAGCCAAAAGCTGATAAAATAATGCCAGAGGTGCTGGACAGGAAAGTTCCGAAAGCGGTGTCAAAAGTTTTTTAATAAAATTATTTTTTATCAATATGAAAGTATACAAACAAAAAATCAAAAAAGAATCCCGCAGCCAGGTTGAATTCATCGACATCACTCACGAGGTCGAAGAGGCGGTGAGGGAATCAAAGATCAGGAACGGGCAGGTTCTGGTATTTTCCCCGCATACCACAGCGGGCGTTGCCATAAATCAAAATGAAACCTTGCTGATGCAGGATTTTCAGCGGTTGCTCTATAAGCTTGTTCCGATTGACGAGAGATATTCGCACGATCTTTTTGAGCTTAAATCCGGATCAAAATCGGATGGAAGGAGCAACGGCCACAGCCATTGCAAAAATTTGATTTTGGGCGTGAGCGAGGTGGTTCCGATTGAAGAGGGCAAGTTGCTTTTGGGGGAAAGGCAGAATATTTTTATGGTCGAACTTGACGGCGGAAGGAAGAGAGACATCATTGTCCAGGTAATGGGAGAATAGGTATGCGAATAGTCACGAATTGATAAAACGAATATATACAAATGAAGGTATTAGAGTTCATTCGCTTAAACATTTGTTATAATTCGCATGAATAGTTTAGTTCGCAATCTCATTTATCAGGGTTATCTGAAGATCGATCGTATTATCGAAGCTTTTTCGAAAATCAAGCGAATTGATTTTTTGCCGGACGATCTGCAGTCGGCGTCTCAAGCCAATATCCCTCTTCCTATTGGTCAAGGCCAGACCATTTCCCAGCCACTCACCGTGGCTTTTATGTTGGAAAAACTCGATCCGCAAGTTGGAGATAAAGTTTTGGATGTTGGTTCCGGATCAGGCTGGACGACCGCGCTTCTCGCGCATATTGTTGGGAAAAAGGGGAAAGTGATTGGGATCGAAAGAATCAAGAGTCTTCGCGATTTTGGGACTAATAATATCAGTAAATATCATCTGATCGAAGGAGGAAGAGCCAAAATAATTTGCGCGGACGGAGCGAAAGGCTATGTTAACGAGGCGCTCTATAAAAGGATACTGGTGTCAGCCGCGGCTTCGGAAGTTCCCAAAGATCTCAAAAAGCAATTGGCCGTCGGCGGGCGATTGGTCATTCCCGTTAAAAACAGCATCTGGGTTCTGGAAAAAATATCCGCGAAAGAATTCCAGGAAATTGAATATCCAGGGTTTGTTTTCGTGCCGCTAATTGGCGAAGATAAAGTTTAATTTAGTAAATAGTGCGATTTTTTGTTCCCCTCTTTACGGAGGGGGCTTTTTGAATTAGGATGGTTGTGGCTGAAAAGGGAAGAAATTCCTCTTGACGGGCGTAGAAAATAGTGTAGAATAAGGATTGGCACTCGAAGATGAGGAGTGCTAATAATATTTTTCTAAAGCTTCTAAAGCTAAGCTTTCGCCGCTGCTAAAGCTTAGCTTTAGAAAAATTATGGACTTAAATAAACTCACCCTCAAATCCCAGGAAGCTCTGCAGGGAGCCCAGCAGATTTCCCAAGCCCAACAGCAAAATGTGGTGGATGTTTTGCATTTGTTCTATGTCCTCTTGGGACAAGCGGAAAGCATTGTGCCGACAATTATCAATAAACTGGAAATAGACAATAAAAAGCTCAAAGAAAAGGTTTTTTCGGAGATCGAGAAAATACCGAAAGTAACGGGAGCGCCACAATTTTTTCTATCTTCCGAAATGGCCAATGTTTTGCAGGAGGGTTTCAAGCAAGCCCAAAAACTCGGAGATGAATTTATCAGCACGGAACATCTGTTTCTAGCGTTGCTTACTGTACCAAGCAAGGCCAAAAAGATACTTGAAGAAAATAAGGTGAGTAGCGAAACAGCGCTCAAAATTATGAAAGAAGTCCGAGGAAATCAACGGGTGGATAGTCCGACGCCGGAGGGTAAATACCAGGTTTTGGAAAAGTATACGATAAATTTGACCAAAGAAGCGGCCGAGAAGAAGCTGGATCCGGTGATCGGACGCGAGGAAGAAATCAGAAGAGTGATGCAGGTTCTGACGCGCCGGACAAAGAATAATCCGGTGCTTATTGGAGAAGCGGGAACCGGAAAAACTACCATCGCGGAGGGATTGGCGCAAAGGATCATCTCTTCCGACGTTCCGGAAAGCCTCAAAGGAAAAGAGATCTTGATGCTGGATCTGGGGTTGCTCCTGGCCGGTTCCAAGTTCAGGGGCGAATTCGAAGAAAGGTTCAAGGCGGTTCTTTCCGAAATTGAAAAGTCAGCGGGGAAATATATTCTCTTTATCGATGAATTGCACACTTTGGTAGGCGCCGGAGCCATGGAAGGGACTATGGACGCATCAAATATGATCAAGCCGGCTTTGGCTCGCGGAAAAATTCGGGCCATCGGCGCGACGACCCTCAAGGAATACCAAAGATACATCGAGAAAGACGCGG
>JAVHPA010000104.1:0-1998 GCA_036170345.1 Candidatus Moraniibacteriota bacterium | reverse complement strand
ATCCCGCGAATAACAATAACCGCGCCAACGGGTTCTCGGTCCGGTGTGTCAAGGATTGATTCGACAATTTGACTATTTGACAATTCGCCCTTGCCGTTTTACGGCAAGGGCGGGGGTAAGAAAATTCACCCTGTTAAATAATTTTAAATTTTCAATTTACAAGTATCAATTTTCAATGAAATCCCAATGACTCAATTTACAAACAACAAAAAAATATATGATCTGGAAGAACGAACAGCTAAGTTTGCTGAAAATGTAATCGAGCTAATGAGAAAAATCCCCAATGATTTGGTAAATCAGAGACTAATTCCTCAATTAGTTGGTTCGGGCGGATCATTAGGCGCAAATTACTGCGAAGCCAATGAAGCAGAAAGTAAAAAAGATTTCCAGCATAAAATCGGTATCTGTAAAAAAGAAACTAAAGAAACCAAACACTGGTTAAGATTATTAGCTAAAGCTAATCCTCAATTTAAAGATGAACTTAGGAAATTGTGGTCTGAAGCCCAGGAATTATTATTAATATTTTCTAAGATTCTTTCGTCCAGCCGTAATTGAAAATTTAATAATTGAAAATTGATTGAAAATTGAAAATTGGAATTTGAAAATTTATACGACATTTGAGATTTACATTTTACATTAAATAAAAACATTATGGCGCTGTATTATAACCTGCCTGTATACAAAGCGAGCTACAAATTGATGACTATGCTTTTCGCGAGTTCGAGCGGTTTCGCGCGCGAATACAAATATACAACCGGGCAAGAACTGAAAAATGAGGGAATGTCTTTGATAAAAAACATCTACCGCGCCAATAAAGCGATGGACAAAATTATTCATATCGGCGAAGCCAGAGAAAATTTGGAAATGATCCGTTTGTTCTTGCGCTTGATGCAAGATTTCGGACAATTGAGCCTCAAAAAATTTGTCGAAATAAATTTGGCCGTTGAAGGAGTTTCCAAACAGCTGGCCGCCTGGGAGAAATATAGCCAGGGGAAATCAATGGAAAAAGCAACGCCGGAATCGTCTGTTGCCACGGCGCAGGCGAGCGCGCGGAGCAAATCCAATAACCCCCTTGCTTCAAGCGAGGAATTTTGTCCCAAGTCGGGGCATATCGCGCGGCTTCATCAAAAAAATCGCGCGATAAATTCAGCGGTTATTCTCCCGCTAGCCGGCAACCGGAACACCGATGGCTCGTTCAACAATCTGGGCTCCAACGAGAACAGCTGGTCGTCGTCCGTGTCGGGAGGCAATGCCTGGAACCGGAACTTGAACGTTGGCGAGGCCAGGGTCAACCGCAATACGAACAATCAGTCCAACGGGTTTTCCGTCCGTTGCGTCAAGGACTTGCAATCCCCGGTGAAATTGCGTCCCGAACTTGCCAGCAAATTCGGGACGGTTTCACGGGGTGAACAAAATGGCGGCAACCAGCAACTGCTGCTTGATCTGTTTCGCGCGTATTTTGACACGCGAAAAAACAAGGGCAAAACCGCCAATGCCCTGGCCTTTGAAAGCGGCTACGAAGAAAAATTGTTCAAACTCTATGAAGAAATCGTCAATCGCGAATATGAAATCGGAAAAAGCGTTTGCTTTATCGTGGACAAGCCGGTCAAGCGGGAAATATTCGCCGCCGATTTTCGCGACCGCATCGTGCATCATTTGATTTTCAATTATATCAATCCGATTTTCGAAAAACATTTCATCAAAGACAGCTATAGCTGCCGGGTCGGCAAGGGAACATCGCGGGGAATCAAGCGGGTGGATCATTTTATCCGTTCCTGCTCGGAAAACTACCAAAAAGATTGCTGGATTTTGAAACTTGATATTCAGGGATATTTTATGGCTATGGACAGGAATATTTTATATAAAAAAATAGAGCGCGGACTGAAAGCCGCCAAGAACGCGGCGTTTGATGTTGATTTGATGCTCTGGTTGATCCGCGCGGTTGTGTTTCATGATCCGACCAAAAATTGCCGCGTCAAAGGAAATCGCGAGGATTGG
>JAVHPA010000103.1:0-2001 GCA_036170345.1 Candidatus Moraniibacteriota bacterium | reverse complement strand
TTCCCGCTCCACGTCGTCTACAAAAAGAAAAAAAGAGGCCGGGGACGGGGGAAGGAAGAAGAAGGAGAAGAAGAACCAAAAAAACAAATCACCCACATAGATAAGATCAAAGAAACTTGAAATGGAAGTCCAACTTCCACGGTGGAAGTTGGACTTCCAAAAAAACATGCGAAAACATCCATTCGTCGAAAACGAATTTTACCACATATATAATAGGGGGACTGAAAAGAGAAAAATATTTCTCGACGACTTCGAATATATCCGGTTTCTCGAAAGTATCCGCGAATTCAATTTTCCGGAACCGATTGGGAGTCTCTACGAAAAACATCTCCGCGAGAAGAAAGCTGGAAAATATAACGGACGCGATGGAAATCCAACTTCCCGAATGGAAGTTGGATTTCCAGAAAAGATCCCAAAGCTTGTCGAAATTATTTGCTATTGTCTGAATCCGAATCATTTTCATTTTATACTAAGACAATTGGCGGAAAAAGGAATTGAAAAATTCATGCACAGGTTGGGAACAGGGTATACGAAATATTTTAATCAAAAATACAAACGCACAGGCGCGCTATTTCAGGGAAGATTCAAATCCGCCCATATCCATCCGGACAATTTTATTTATCTCTCAGCTTATGTGAATTGCAATGCGGAGGTGCACGGCATTGCCAAGGCCGAAAACTGGCGCTGGTGCAGTTTCCCGGATTATATCGGGGCGAGAAACGGAAGTTTGTGCGACAAGAAAATAATTATGGATGATTTCAAGAACGGGAAAGATTATTTTGATTTCGCGAAAGAAAACGCTGCGGCGATGAGAGAGAAAAAAGAATATGAAAAATTATTGATCGAATAAAATGGAAGTCCAACTTCCACGGTGAAAGTTGGACTTCCAAAGATCTTCCAAAAAAATGTTTCGCAAAACCCGATTCATCAAAAAGAAACCCGTTCGCGGATTCCGCGATCTCGAGATATATCAAAAGACGCAGGAAATGGCGGCGCAAGTCGTGCGGCTTGTTCCCGATATCTTGAAAGACAAGAACTATCCGACCGAAAAGAAAGTCGTCGAAATGGCGCTTGATATTCCGTCCCAGATTGCTCGCGCCCATTCCCAAAGATACGAAGATCGTCCGGGAGCCTTGCGCCGAATGGAAGAAATTTTGCAAAGATGCGATTGGATGATTGTTCATTTGGAACAGATCCGCGATATTTTCGTGGAGGACGATGGAGAGAAAGCCGCCCTCACCGAAATCATCCGCCGCTACGGAACCGTCCGTGTGAAGATCCGGAATCTTCTGAAAGCCTGGAAAAGATGGGGCGAGGAAAACCCGTCCGGTTTTTCTAAAAATTATTCCCGTTAAAACCTATGCACAAAGCAAAAAACATAAATTTCTCTCGCAATGTCCGAAAGCATTGCAAATGGGCTTGCGAATCATGGCGTTATTTACCTTGTACAAAAGAAATAACGGCTTTTAAAAAGTGCCGCGGGAGGGAGTCGCCCGCCCAAGGCGGATAAAAACTCTAATGGTTTGTGTGGGCATGGTGGGAGTTGAACCCACACGAGATTGCTCTCATACGATTTTGAGTCGTACGCGTATGCCAGTTCCGCCACATGCCCTTTTTGTCTGCCAGCTTGCCCCGCACTTGCCGCCTCGGCATAGTGTGCTGGGGTGGAATTTACCCCGCCTTTCGCGAAGGGCGGGGCCACATCGGCATTATCTTCCCCAAGCATAGAAAATCGATAGCCCGATGTCAATCATTGTGGTATAATTCACCCTGTTAAATACTGCTTCCGGCAGTGCTTTGCAAAGCAAAACATTTAACAGGGTAAATTTCTTATGGCCAAAATTATTTCTCTAGTCAATCAAAAAGGCGGGGTGGGAAAAACGACTACGGCCGTCAATCTTTCCACGTCTCTCGCCCAAGCTGGGAAATTTGTGTTGCTTGTCGATCTTGATCCGCAGGCCAACGCGACGAGCGGCCTGGGTGTTGATCCAAGAAGTCTTG
>JAVHPA010000102.1:6129-10068 GCA_036170345.1 Candidatus Moraniibacteriota bacterium | reverse complement strand
CTTATTTTGCGTGCCAATTGACACGCTGGGAAAAAGGTGATATAATGATTAGTTCCTTACAAATTTGGGAGTAAAGCGGAAAAATTCCGCCGAATTATATTTCACAACTAACGCTAAGGAGAGGTTTGCTTATGAGCATGCTGAAAAAAGCTGCGAGGGTCGGCTCTTCCACAAGTGTTGCTTATCAACTGGAAAGTGATGGGCAATGCTACTCTTGCTGTCCGATGACAGCCCTCTTGCTCCAGGAAGCTCTTCAGCAAGAAGACTTTATTGACCTGGGACTGAAACCCGATGAAATTTTAGCCATGTATTTGAAACAGTAGCTCCATTACCTGAGAGTTAAAGGAGATCATAGATGACTGGCAATCGTAATGCAACAACTCCTATGGACAAAAGACTCCAACAGGTTCTTGAGGGGTCTTATGCGACAGAAAGGGCACTTAAAAAGATTGCCCAAACTGTTAACGAAAAAGCGTTGGCAAAAATAGCAGGACTCATGCTGGGTTTAGCGAAGGTGGATCAAGTCCTCTTGGCAGCCCAAGCGCTGGAACAGAAAAAACGGCATTGGTATCTTTACCGCGCCGCCCGGGAAGAATTTTACCAAGAAATAGATCCTCATGAATCTCTCCCTGGCTTCGTACCTTTCTCCCGGAGAAAAAGACACATTCCGGGATCTACCTACCGATAATATAATGGGCTGAACATCAGTCCCCGAAAATTCCAAGCCGGTCTGCAAAGCAAATGCAGGCCGGCGCTTTTTATTTTAGAAGACAAATCGCAGATATTTTATCCCTGCAATTTTATTTTTTTCTCACACCCTTGAAGGGTTTTTTGTCCGCCTTTTGGTCCATAAACTTTCCAGTTCCCGTACTCCGTTTCACCCATCTTTTATTTTTCGGGTCGTACACCTGGTCCCGTTTTCTGACGGAGCCAACGCGGACTTTGTTTTTCGCCATTTTTTTTAATTTTAGGACAAATTAATTTTTTTACTTCATATAATTTTTAGCTGCAAACAGACCCAATCGAGCAAGGGTCAATCCACCCCGAAAGTTCCGCTTTTGACTGGACGTAGCCCGAAATATTGACGCTGGCGCCTTTATGGATTCCCAGATGCAGGTGTTTGCGTTCTCCGTCCGTTTCCGCGCTATATGCTTTTCCTAAGATTCCAATCTCTTCTCCCTGCGTCAGAGTGTCACCCGTACTTTTTTTAATACTAGCCAACTTGAGATGGCCGTAAATTACGGTGACGGGTCCACCGTTCAGTTCGCAACTTTCGACCAAAACACCGCCGTATCCGCTGGCGTATTTTTTAAGGGCGATCTTCCCTTCGCAAATCGCGACCACCGGAACATCGGCGTTCAGTTCTTCCGGAAAAATTTCAAAATCGGTTCCGGTGTGGTAACCCCGGAATTTTTCCGGCTGGACGGGCGAATTTTGGGGCGTGATAAATTGGCCGAATGTTTTTTTGGTTATTCTTTCCGAAGCCCGATCACGGGGCGGCTCGAAAGCCCCGCCCTTCGCGAAGGGCGGGGCGGGATTTGAAACGTTCTGGCTGGCTTTATCCGGCGGGTTTACTGGTTTTTCGCTGATATTGACACTTTTTCGAAAAAGAATAATTCCCAGAAATAACAGGGAAACTGCTATGACTGCAATGATTACGAAAATAAATTTTTTATTCATAATTCGCGATACTCAACTTTTTATTCCTCGTTTATACTTTCCTTTCAGCCAAATCAAAATATACGCCAAGATAATCAGCGAATAATTTATCGCTTCAAATCGCAACGTTCCCCAATGCGTTCCGTTCACTTTGAAATTGGAAATTGGCCAGAGAAAAGGCGTGGGGAAAAACGCGAAAGAATGGGTCGGGATGTCCATCAAGATATGCAGCAGTCAGCCGCCCATTTCCAAAACAGGTTTTTTATAATACCAGGCCACCAAGGCAAAAATAATAAAGAATATGAACAGGCTGTGGCTGAAGTTATAGAAATAATGCGTTAGGCGCAAAATGAATGGCTCCTGGCTGATTGGAGCCTCCACCTTTCCCGGCCGGATCATAAAAGGACTTTTCCCTCCGGTTAATTTTATATATCCCAAAAAAACAAAAGCCGCCGCAAAAGCGAAAACGTCGGGAAAAATTCCGAAAATCACCGCGAGCCATACCCGAAGAGTTTTTTCTTTTTTTAGATTGACAGTTTTGGCAACGGCGCCCGTCCAAAGCCCGTGGGAAAAAACGTCCATATTTTATAAAATATTTTTACTTTCCTTTATCTCCTGCGCGAGATACGGATTCCACATTGCGCCGGTCGCACTCATCACCGCGTCCGCTCCGGCTTCGCGGTATTTTTTGAAATCATCCGCGCTCGAAACTCCGCCCACGCCAACAATCGCGAATTTCATTCCCAGTTCGTCCCGCAGATTCTTGAGCCGTCCTGTCATATCAAGTCCCGCCCATTTGATCGCTTCGCCGCAAACGCCGCTTACCAGCCGCCCCTCGCCGGGCAGCGCCTGCTCGCCGTTTTTGTCCCGCACCGCCGATCCGATCGTGTTTATGGCGGAAATTCCGTCAACGATATTTCCAATGTCCTGGATCAATTTTTTGAGTGCTGCCTGATCTTCATAATAGGCGATTTTGATGACGAGCGGAGTGCTGCCGATCTCATTTTTGATCGCTTCGCTCACTCTTCGCACCATTGGGATATCAAAACACATGAGATGCGCTGTGCCTTCATTGGGACAGGAAAAATTCACCTCGAGAATTTTCGCTCCGGTTTCTTTGACCAACCGAGCCGCCAAAACAAAATCGTCCACGAATGCGTCAACATTTCCATCCCCTTTTTTCGTTCCCTGAAAACTGCCGACAACGACTTGGCCATTTCCCGCGCAAGCTACCGCATCCGCGAGATCCTTTTGCCAGACTTCAACGTCAAAAGACGGAACTCCAAAAGAATTAGTGATCGAGAGCGGCGCTTCATAATTATCTTTTGATATTATGCCGTTTTTAGCTTGCTCAAGGGATAAATCACCGTTGAGATCAACCGCCACGACATTCGGGAAAGAGTTGCAGGGATAAGCTTGGGTGCGGACGGTTTTATAGACCGCGATGTCAAAGCCCATATCAAGCGCCGCTTTCACGAATTTTCCGTTGAGCAACGGCCCGGCCGGAATGCCAAACGGCAAATGCACTTTGTTTCCGAAAAAATCATATTTTGGCTTGCTGGTATTTTCGTACTTTTTTGGATCCGCCCGCTTCGCCGAATCGAGGCGAGCAAAGGCACCGAACGGACCTTTTTCATAATTTTCTTCGTAACTTTTTTTCGGATCATAAAACGGTTCGCGAATCATAATTTTTTTGTTATAAATTATCCTTCCTAAAAATCATAAACATAAAGTTTTCTGGCCAACAATAGTTCGGATCTTTCTAAGTCAACTGTGCTGGAGGGCTCCCTTGTTTTCAAGGGAAAAGAACAGGTGACCAGGCGCGTTCCCGGAGCCAGCTCCCGTTCAAATTTTTCTTCGAGTTTTTCCATTTGTTTCGGCATCAGATAGGTGAAGATGTGGGTGGCTTTTGAAAAATCCGCGCCAAAAAAATTTTTTCTGAAAACTTTTATGGAACAAGATTTTTTCGTCTTCAATATCCTGATCCAGGCCAGAAGAAAAATGGCCAAACTTATCTCATATCCGACATATTTCGCTTTCGGCTGCGAACTCGCGCAAGCCATCAGCACTTTTCCGTCTCCACAACCGAGGTCATATACCACGCTGTTCTCCCTGATTCCCAGCGCTTTTGTTATTTCAGGAAGAATCGCCGACGGAACCGGAACAAAAGGAGCGTCTCCCCGCAGCAGCCGGTAAAAAGAAAAAAAATAGGAAATAGACAAAAGAATGACTGTTAAGCCGATGATCGAAATGACGAATAAAGAAAATATAAGCATATTT
>JAVHPA010000102.1:0-6029 GCA_036170345.1 Candidatus Moraniibacteriota bacterium | reverse complement strand
GTCGGGGCGCCGAGAATCGAACTCGGCCTACAAGACCCCCAGCCTTGCGTACTACCAATATACTACGCCCCGCTAAAAAATCGCTAGAGTCTGTTGGATTTATTCCTTGACTAAATCCGCTTTTGTTCTTATGTCTCCTCGAATGGCGTGCAGTTCGCTCTTAATGCTGTCCATCTGAGACGCTAATTCGTGAAGCTCCTCGCTTTTTGTCTCCAATTTATCGGCAATTTCCATAAAGTCGTCTCTTAGGCTCATATTTTTTCTTTAATTATTATTAAAACTAACAGTAATTTATCACAAGAAAAAGAAAAAGGGAAGTCGTAATTCGCTTCCCCTCCTCGAAAATAAAAAACTCGGCGATTGAGTTTTTCGCCGAGCGGAGGATTCTATTTGATCTTTTATCTAAACCTAATTGGTGATCTTATCAAATACTCTGCTTAGCGAAAAACTGGCTCCCACTAGGAGGAGGGTAAACACCAGCACCAGCTGAATCATCACGTTTTTCGTTAAGCTAATTTCCATAACAATTATTAATATAGTCCACTTGCAAATCTTCGTCAAGGGCGGTTGTGGAAAACCGATGCCGCCGCGCCCAAAAGCGGGGCATTTTCGCCGAGAGAGGTGATTTCCAGTTTTGGCAATCGCAAAAATTTATCAATATAGTTATTTGCATACTTAAGCATAATATCACCATTATTCAGCGCCACGGCTCCGCCGAAAATAATGATTTCCGGATCATAGGCCGCAATGACATTGGAAATTCCCCGGCCGTTGATTTTCCCCAGTTCTTTTATAAAGTTCAACGACACCTTATCACCCGTTTTAGCCGCAGCGAAAATATTTTTTGCCGAAGAGGGATCGAATTTTACACCCTTGATTTTCTTCCGCTTTAGCCAAGCCCGAAAAAATTTCGGAATATTATTTCCCGACGCATAGGCCTCCCAATGCCCCCGGCCTTTTCCGCAAGAACACTTCAAATTATATTCGCTGTCGATATGCATATGCCCGACTTCCGCCGCGTTTCCGTCTTTTCCCAAGAGCATTTTTCCGTTGACAATCGCTCCGCCGCCAATTCCGGATGAAATAGTGACGTAAACCAGGTTTTCCGTTTTTTTCCCCGCCCCGAAATATTTTTCTCCCAGCGCCCCGACGTTGCAATCGTTGATTATATAAACCGGCAATTTGAAGGCTTTCTTTAGCGGTCCGACCACAGGCACAAAGGAAAAATTCATATTCGGCGGATTCAGGCTTCCGCCTTTTTTGTAATCAATCGGTCCGGCGATGCTAACACCGATACCTTTCACACATTCCAAAGGCTCGGCTTTAGGAATCAATTTTTTTATTTCCGAAATTACCTGATCTGCCACAACTTTTCCGCCCTTACCCTTTTGAATTGTTTTCGTGATTTTTTTTGCAATTATTTTTCCTTTTTCATCCACGATTGCCACTCGCAAATTCGTCCCGCCAATGTCAACCGCAATCGCCAAATTTTTTGCTTTTTCTGCCATATATTTGAACTTAATCTTCTTTTTGTATTCTACCACAAAAAGAATAGTCCTCCCAAGGTCGACTGACCTTGGGAGGACTTCGCAAATTTTTCAGCGCGCGTTGGCGCTTACAATTGCTGTGGCGCTTTCTTTTTAAGGATGAGAATGAAGCTTGCCATCTGATTGACTAATCTCTTCTACGCTTTCCCCTAGATCCTCCACCAGTGAAATATCTAACAGGCTTAGGCCCAATGCTTCTGCTAAATCCCTGCCTACCTGTCTCCGTTTTTCAATAATCTCGATCATGCTTCCTCCTCACCTTATTTTTCGTAAATAAAAAACCGCGCCTTATGAGGCCGGTCTTTGGTTTGCTTATAATTTCTTCGAGAAGTTATCTTTTTGCTAAAATTCTATTCAAACCAAAACCGACCTGGCGCGTAAACCAGAAATAAAAGTAGTTCGAGAAATAGGTTTTGGTCTGATTATTTTTCATTACAAATATATATTAGCAAACTTGAAATTTATGTCAAGGATTGGCGATTAATATTTCTTGATGGATCGGGCATAATTTTGTATTATCAATACATAAGAATCTTCAATTTATTATGGCATCAAAAGTCATTTTCGCCTCCACTCAAGACTCCGATATGCGCTACGCGGTGAAAACGAATGTCACCAGCTCTTTTTTCTATATTGAAACCAAAGGCGGAAAATACGCTTTACTTGATAAGGTTGATTTTGGAATCCTTGCTAATCCAAAAGCTAAGCTTTGGGGAATTGCGAGCGAGAGCGAGCAAGGAAAAAAGCTTAGCTTTGGGATTAAAGCCATCCCGCTAGAGCCGCTTTCAAAAAAAGCAAAACTACTTAAATTAAAAACTTCCGACCGAAATAAGCTGGCTTATTATATTTTCAAAAAATACGGCTTAGTGGGAAAAAGAGTTGAAGTCCCTATCCACTTTCCGCTGGATATGGCTGATTTTTTGCGTAAATATGGGACAAAACTCACTCCCACTTTTCCCTTTTTCCCGGAAAGAGCAATCAAAAGTAAGGAAGAAATTGGATATATCAGAGAAAACCTCGCCCACACGAAAATGGCCTTTCGAATAATTGAAAATATTCTTCAGCGATCAAAGATAAAAAATAATAGAATTTATTACCAAAACAAAATTCTCACCAGTGAATTCTTAAAGAAGGAAGCCGAAAAGGCGCTTTTTGAGAGAGGGATGCAAGACACATTGGGAATGATAATCTCTTCCGGAAAACAAACAGCCATTCCCCATCACAATGGCAGCGGGCGGGTCTTGCCTTATCAGCCGATTGTCTGCGATATTTTTCCCCGCCACCGAAAATCCGGCTATTTCGCCGATATGACCCGGACATACGTCAAGGGAAAACCATCGCCGGAAATAGCAAAAATGTATCGAGCTGTTTTGAAAGTCCAAAATGAAATATTCAAAAAAATACGTCCCGGTGTTTCGGCCAGCAAACTCCATCGGAAGGCCGCTCTGATATTCGCAAAACTCGGCTATGACGCGGGCTTTATTCATGGCCTCGGCCATGGCATCGGTCTCGACATCCACGAAAAACCCAGCCTCAAGCCCAATTCAGAAGATATTTTGGAAGCGGGAAACATTATCACTATTGAGCCGGGATTATACTATCCCAAAATTGGCGGAGTGAGAATAGAAGACATAGTTCTCGTCACCAAAACCGGCTGCAAAAATCTGACAAACTATCCAAAAAAAATGATTATTCCCTGATTCTTCTCCGACGAGGTTTCACCTCAGCAGATTTTTATATATTGAAAAAGCCGAGGTCCTCCAGTTCCCGGCTTTATTTTTTCTTCTTGCTTACGATAAAGTCAATTACTTTCCAATAACATTTTTCATGTAAACTCTCAGGACATTCGCCTTTTCTTATTTTATTACAGATCCTCCATGGATGATATTCGCCTTTATTGGCTTCTTTGCAAACTGCAGATTTTTGATGCTTTTTCAGTTTGCATCCCCTGGGAAATTTAAATTTACGCCAATTAATTTCCTCCTCCATAATCAAGTCCTCCTCCACAAATTTGGTGATTTTATTCTAGCCCAACTATCCTTTCCGTCAAATAGAAAAACCGGACCACACGGGCCCGGTTCAGCTGTGAATTCAATAATCCCCAGTAAAATATCCCGCGTACGCTTCCAACCGAAGCAAAAATATTGGATCGGAAACCGCAATTCTATCCGTCCAATAAGTTAGGCGGGAATATAATTTCACAATAACCCGCGAAGCCAAGCCCTTCGGGCAATAGTTGTCCAGACAAACGGAGCAAACACAAAAATTTACTGTTTGCAAAAGTGGATTGAATATTGCCGTGGCAAACTCTTGAAGTTGTCCAAAAGAATAGCCGCAAATTATACACTTTTTACTGGAAAATCTTCTGAAAGAACTCATGTCCGCACCTCCCCGGTCATATGTTTCACCCCCGTAAATTTATCCTAATAGGATAATGTAAAAGAGGCAAGCTTACTTGCAATATTATATTTTAGAAACAAAAATACCCTAAAACAACCCTTTTATTTTCCCCTCTCCGTCCACATCAATCCTCTCCGCCGCGGGAGACTTGGGAAGGCCAGGCATGGTCATAATATCGCCGGCAATGGCCACGATGAAGCCGGCGCCGTTCGAAATGCGAAGTTCTTTCACGTTCAAAGTGAAATTTTCCGGCCGACCCAGTTTTTTCGGATCGTCCGAAAGAGAATACTGGGTTTTCGCGATGCAAATCGGCACTTTGTCCAGTTTTTCTTTTTCAAGCATCGCGATTTGTTTTTTGGCAACAAGCGAAAATTCGACCGCGCCCGCGCCGTATATTTCTTTCGCGATAGTCTCGATTTTTTCTTCGATCGATTTTTTTTCATCGTAGAGCGGGGCAAAAGATGATTTTTCTTTTTCCACGATTTCCAAAACCGCTTTGGCCAATCCTTTTCCGCCCTCGCCGCCTTTCGCCCAAACCTCTGAGCGAGCAAATTTCGCGCCTAGCTCTTTGGTCCGCCTTTCCACTAATTCAACTTCTTTCTTTGTATCAGTCGGGAAAATATTCAGCGCCACAACCGCCGGAACGCCGAATTTTTTGAGATTTTCCAGATGCTTTTCAAGATTCACGATTCCTTTCGAGAGCGCGTCAATATTTTCCTCTGTGAGATTTTCTTTTGGCGCCTCTCCGTTGTATTTGAGCGATCTGATCGTCGCGACAATCACCACCGCGTCCGGCTTCAGTCCTGCCATCCGGCATTTGATGTCGAAAAATTTTTCCGCCCCGAGGTCAGCTCCGAAGCCGGCTTCCGTAATGGTATAATCTCCGAGTTTCAAAGCGTATTTTGTCGCGAGGACGCTGTTGCACCCATGGGCAATATTCGCGAACGGCCCGCCGTGGATGAGCGCCGGCGTGTGTTCCAAAGTCTGGACCAGATTGGGCTTCAGCGCGTCTTTCAAAAGCGCGGCCATAGCCCTCTCGGCTTTGAGGGAGCGGGCAAAGACCGGTTTTCCGGATTGATTGAGACCGATGATTATTTTTCCCAGCCTTTTCTTGAGGTCGGTTATATTTTCAGAGAGGCACAAAATCGCCATAATCTCCGAAGCGACAGTGATGTCAAATCCTTCTTCCCGCGAAAAAACGCCGGACTTTTTTTCAATTTTGAGAGTAATCCGCCGCAAGGTCCGGTCATTGAGATCGAGACAGCGCTTCCAAAAAATTTTTTCCGGGTCGATTTCGAGCTGGTTGCCAAAATAGATGTGGTTGTCGATGAGAGATGCCAGAAGATTGTTCGCCACGGTCACCGCGTGAATATCGCCCGTGAAATGCAAATTAATATCTTCCATCGGCATCACCTGCGCGTATCCGCCGCCCGCCGCCCCGCCTTTCATTCCCATGCATGGCCCAAGGGACGGCTCGCGCAAAGCCAAAACCGCTTTTTTGCCGAGTTTCACCAAAGCTTGCGCCAAACCGATCGAAGTGGTGGTTTTACCCTCACCCATCGGAGTGGGGGTGATGGCCGTTGTCAGAATCAGTTTTCCGTCTGGATTTTTTTTGATTTTTTCCCAGAGCTCGGGTTTCAATTTGGCCTTATGGTTGCCATAAAGTTCCAAATCATTTTCGCCAATTCCGATAGTCGCGGCAATTTCGCGCACGGGTTTCATTTTCGCTTTTTGCGCTATTTCAATGTCGGAAAGCATAATTTTTACTTTATGAAGTTAGTAATCGCTTGTAGATTAATCTTAGATTACTAATAAGAATAGTCAAATAAAAAACCATCCCAAATTATTGAATATTTTTTTCCTAAAACAACCCGCTTATTTTTCCTGTTTTAAAGCCGGTCCAAGATTGAGACCGGCCTTCAGTTTTGGGATGATTCTTGAATCATTTTTTTTTGCTGCCCTCCGGCCAAAACAAAGCATTCCAAATGAACTCGGCCTGGGCATTCAATCCATTTGCTCCGTTCGCATAGAGAGAAAAAACTGCGCGTTCTACCATGACGCCTGAACTTTGTCAGCAACGCA
>JAVHPA010000101.1:29802-34068 GCA_036170345.1 Candidatus Moraniibacteriota bacterium | reverse complement strand
TTGCATTCGGGACAATATTTTACGAAGTATCCTTGACCGCCTTTATTCGAGCCAAGATATTCCGAGCGGCCTATATGTTTTAGAGCCATAGGATTCGTTTTAAGACCTTAAGAACGAAAAAGACGTAGAGTCCATTGTTTTTTGCGATTGAAAGTGTCCCAGCGTATTTCTTGGACACGGAGGAAAGGCGGTATTTCTTGGTTGAGCAAGAGATTCGATATTTCTTGGTCGTCCCAGGAAAGCCGAAAGCGAAAAAGAATGCAAAGGGAAAACAAAAACTGCTTTTAAAATTCCTGGAAGGTGTGTTTTTGTTTCCCTCGCACAACCCAACGTTGTTGCGACATTTCAATTTTTCTAAATTTTTTGCCTGCAAGCTTTCGGCTTCAAAATTTGAAAAATTTAAAACATCGCAAAACGTGTTGTTGTGCAACATTCGTTTTTCGTTTCGGCTTTCCCCCACTGTGTGGCAAGCCAGTGAATAATTTGGAACCGCGTTGCCTTCAAACTTTTATCCAAAGTTTTTCCAGAGAAAAATCTTTTTGGTTGGCGGATTATAAGCGAAGAGCAAAACAGCAACAGTTATTCAACGGCGAAAAAAAAACTATTGGCGTATTAATGGCCAAAGTTTTTTTAACTTTTAAAACTTTAAAATTTGAAAAAAAATTGATTGCAGAGCTCGTTTCTTGCGTTCCGTTTTTGTTCGATTTTTGAAGCTCGTTTTCGTTTTGCATTGTCGATTTTGTTAGTGCTGTGATATAGCTATGCTATGCTAGCTATGCTATGCTAGCATCTTAAGTTTTTTTCTTTTTTTGCTTCTTTTTTTCTTTTAAAAAGTTGTCATTCGTTTCCCTACATTGTGCGGCACAGTGTATCAATCTTCAGTCCCTGCTTCCCTGTCGTTTTATTGGGAAAAATAAACATTTCAAAAAAATAAAAAAAGTTTCTTTTAAAAAGATTAAAAAGAAAACCCCCGCTCTGCTTGCCGGCGGAGGTCTTTTATTTTAGAGCCGTATAGAAAAAGATTATTTTTCTTGCCCGACAAAGCTTTAGCGGCGGCGGGTCTTCTTTTTAATCTTTACCGGCTTCGGGGTCTTCTTTCGGGCCTTTGATCGATAATTCTCAATAGCCCGTTTCAAGGCGTCCGCCGCCAGGTTTGAGCAGTGCATTTTAGCCGGCGGAAGGCCCTCTAGGCTGTCAGCCACGTCCTGGCGCGTGATCTGGAGCGCCTGGTCCAAGTTTTTGTTCTTGGCAAGCTCTGTGACCATTGAAGAGGTCGCAATGGCTGCGGCACAGCCCAAAGTCTCAAATTTGACGTCAGAGATGACCTTTTTGTCTTTTTGATCCTTTACCTTAATATAAACCGTCATAATGTCTCCGCAAACGGGATTCCCAACTGTACCAACACCGTCGGGATTTTTTATTTGTCCCTGATTTTTGGGATGCATGAAATGCTTCATGACTAATTTTGAATACATAAATTTTGTGGCTAAATATTTATTTCCCGGCGATTTTTCTCAGTCTCGCGACAACTTCTTTTAACGATCTAATAAAATAATCAATTTCCGTTTTGGTCGTATATTTTCCCAGCGTGACCCGGAGGCTCCCGTGGCTTTCTTCTTCAGGAATACCGATGGCCATAAGAACGTGAGACGGGCGAAGGTCGCCGGCCGAACAGGCGCTGCCGGTGGAAACCGCCACCCCCTCAATATCCAGCCCCAAGAGCAAACCTTCTCCTTCGACATCCTGAAAAATAAAATTGGCGTTATTGGGCGAGCGCTTCAGTTTGCTTCCGTTCAACTTCACTCCTTTTATCTCTTTGGTGATCCTTGTGATCATATAATCTCTCAATTTTTCCACAAGCTTGGAAACTTTTTTTCTTTCTTTCTCGGCGATCTCAAGCGCTGCTCCAAGGCCGACAATTCCAGGAACATTGTGAGTGCCGCCCCGCAGGCTGAATTCCTGTCCCCCGCCGTCCTGGATCCGCGTGACGCGAATATTTTTTCGAATATAAAGACATCCCACTCCCTTGGGACCGTATATTTTATGGGCGGACATGGAAAGAAGATCCACTTTCAGATTATCAACTTTGCAATCAAAATAATTAATCGCTTGGGTCGCGTCCGTGTGAAAAATAATTTTTTGCTCCCGGTTGCTGTTCAGTTTTTCGATCAATTTTCCGATTTCCTTGATGGGCTGGATCGTGCCAATTTCGTTGTTCACATACATCACGCTAACCAAGAGCGTATTAGCCTTGATCGCTTTTTCAAGGTCATTTATTTTCACAAGACCGTCTTTTTCAACGGGAAGATATGTCACTTCGGCCATCCCCTGCTCTTCCAGCTTCTTGCAGGAATTCAGGACGCAGGAATGTTCAAATTGCGTCGTGATGACGTGAGGCTTCACAGCGCCTTGGTGATTTGTCCGGGCGATAACCGCGCCCTTAATGGCCAAATTATTGCTTTCCGTCGCCCCGGAAGTAAAAATAATTTCACTTGGATCGCAGCCAAAAAAAATGGCGGCTGTTTGGCGGGATTTTTCCACCGCGTCGCTCGCTTCCCTGCCAAAAGCATGGAGCGACATCGGATTTCCGAATTTTTCCGTGAAATAGGGCCGCATAGCCGAAAAAACCTGCGGATCAACAGGCGTAGTCGCGGCATAATCTAGATAAATTCTTTTCTTTTTCATCCCGTTAGAAAATTATAAGATAATAATGATTATTATCCCGCAGATTTATCGATTAAATAGATATTTCTAACGGGATTCATACGATCTAATACTATATCCCCCGAAAATTTATTGCAAGAAGATCTTATTGAAAATGAGGTAGTACATATTAATTTTATCCCCTGCCGGCTTTCTGCGCCCCTTTCTCGTCGGAGCCGAAATGATGGGCGATTTCGTGCCGGACAGTTTTCAATATCTGATTCTTCAATTCTTCGTTTGTCTCACAGAGACTTTCCATGGGTTTTTTGAAGAGGGTGATCCGGTCCGGAAAAACGGGTCCGGTGTCGAGACGCTTTGACTGATGATAGCCTTCATAAAGCCCGAGAAGCAAAACGCCTTTTCTTCCTTGCAGCCTCGCTTTTTTCAATTGCTCCTTGTTCGGATAATCTTCGAGAAATATGGCCAGATTATTGATCCTTTCTCGAAATTTTTCCGGTACATTGTCGATGGCTTCGGCCACCCACTTTTCGAATTGTTGCTTGGAGACTCGCATGGTTATTGAAAATGCTTTTACTTCTTTTTATTCCCCGCCGGAATTGGAGCTTTAGGAATGGTTAAATATTTTTTCCGGATCAAGGAAATTTCCAAAATTATTTATTTCGACCTGATTTCGGCTGATATCCAGATGAAGATGCGGGCCTTCAGTGTATTTCCCTGTATTTCCGCTATAGGCCAAGATATCTCCTTTCTTATATTTGCCCTTGGGGGACATTTTTTCAAGATGCATGCACCGCATGATCAAATTTCCGTACTTCTTGTGCTCGAAGCGTACATGAATCGTATTGCCTCCTTCCGGAAAATCTCCCATCTTGATAATTTCGCAATCATACGGGGCGTATACGGGCGTTCCTTCGGGCACGATATAGTCCGTGCCGAGATGACGCGCGGAATAAAAAGTCTTCTCGCCGAACCTATATCCCCGCTTGATCCTATCCCAATTTTTCAAAGGATATGTCATATTTTTAAAAGGCTAGGCCTTTGCGAAGCTTTATTGTTATGTAACAGTTGATAATTATACCTTCATCCTATCAAAAATCCCCTTATTTTTCAAATAATTCGGACTTATGTCGGCTTGCGAAAAATACCAAAGAAAAGTAAGATAAAATGGCTGGCGTAATTAAATATCAAGGTTCGACCTTTCTCCCCCGCCGCTCGCGAGCAGCGGGGTTCCTCAAGGTCAAACCTTATTAACACTATGAAAACATCTTATTCGGCGCTTGATACGTTTCTCACCTGTCCGCTGAAGTATAAATATTCCCAGATCGACCGGATCAAGACTCCCAAGAGCAAGGAGCAGGTTTTTGGCACGCTCATTCACAGCACGATGAAATTGGTCCATACGCCGGGGATCATCTCCCCCACTTTGGAGCAGGCGCTCGATTTTTATTCCAAAAATTGGAACGCGGAGGTTTTCCTGGACGAGATCGAGGAGCGGTCCGCTTTTTCGCAAGGCGTGGCGATGCTCCAGGATTATTACAAAAAAAACGACATTTCTAAGATCAACATTGTCGATCTAGAGTCTTATTTTCAGATTGAGGTCAA
>JAVHPA010000101.1:11752-29702 GCA_036170345.1 Candidatus Moraniibacteriota bacterium | reverse complement strand
GTGAAACAAAGCGAAGAATTGATGATCGATCTTATTAATCAGATCCAGAAGTCCAAGTTCGAGCCGATAATTTCCGGGCTTTGCGACTGGTGCGGTTATCAAAACATCTGCCCGATGTGGAAACATAAATTCAAAAAGAAAGAGGGCGAGGAAATTGAGATAGGAAAAATAATCGAGGAATATGTTTCAATGAGAAGCGACGTCAAATCCAAGTCCGATCGCTTGGGCGCGCTCCAGGAAATCATCGGAAAATATATGGACGAAGAGAATGTCGAGCAAGTTTTCGCGGATGCGGGAAGCATTTTGAGGACTCTTCGAAAAACTTATCGGTACGACGCGGAAAAACTGCGGGAAATTCTCTTGCCGCTCGGCAAATGGGAGGAAATTCTCAAAGTGGACGGCATCGCTCTTCGGAGAGTGGCCGGAGTGCTTCCGGTCGAAACCCGGCGAGAAGTGGAAAAAGCGAAAGAAGTGGATAAGGAATCGAAAAGCTACGTGGTGAAAAAAGGATGAAAAAAAGAATAAGAGATTATATAAAGCAATTTTTTCTCATTGACGACACGCCTCACAAAGTGGCCGGAGGGGCGGCACTGGGGATTTTTTTGGGGATTGTTCCGGGAGAAGGAGTGCTGACCACGCTCGTATTAGCGTCACTCTTTCGCCTCAATCGTCTGGCGGCCTTGGCGGGGGTGGGAGTCAGCAATATGTGGACGACCGTCCTGGCGCTTCCCCTGGCGGCCTTTTTCGGCGGGCGGATATTCGGTATCAACGCCAAAACGCTTTTAGGCGACTTTGACCGCGCTTATCATCTCGGACCCAAGTTTTTTTTGAGCAAAGCCATCTTTTTTGACCTAACTCTGCCCTTGATCGTCGGCTTTGTTATCGTGGCTCTTGCCATCGCGCTGGCTGTTTATTTTAGTTTTTTCTTTTTCCTTATCCGCAAAAAACATCTAAAAAAGAACGCGCATGTGCTTCTAAGCAACAAATAGACCACACATCATTTTATGCAGCACTTGGCGCCCTGGAATCCCCTTTTCTGGGCTTCATCGGCGGAAGAAAAACATATTTTATTTTCCGGTTTTATCTTCGCGGCGAATTGGCAGGAGGCCAGATGATATTTATTTGAGTTCTTGCTGGCCACGTACGGGCAGTTTTTTGTGTCGGTAACCGTGGTGTTTTGCGCTGGCGGTTTTTCAGCCGGCTGATTAGCGCTGTCGGCATTCGCTGTTTCATTCGCCGCGCATTCGGTCGAAGCGGCGACTTTGTTCACGACAACCGGCTCTTTTTTGTTTTTCTCGCCCTGTAAAAAACCAGCCTCAAAAGCGATGCCGGCGATTAGTATGATACCGATGGCTAAAATAATTTTTTCCTCATGTTTAAGCCAAATATTCTTTGTTTTATGAAAACGGGACTGATTTTCCCCTATTTCTGGGATGTCAAATGAATCAAATGTTGACATAAATGCTCAAATAAACTAATATTCCTATGTTAATCTTCGATTTATTTCGCTTTTAGTTTTAAGTTTTTAGCTTTTCTTATGGCACATCGTAAAGCAGGCGGATCTACCCAACTCGGACGGGATTCGCAATCCAAGCGACTCGGCGTGAAAAAATTTGGTGGACAAAAAGTGGAAGCCGGAAATATTATCATCCGCCAGCGCGGAACGAAATTCCGGGCGGGAAAAAATGTCGCGCGCGGGAGCGATGACACTCTTTTCTCTTTGGCCAGCGGAGCGGTCAAATTTTCCGCCAAAAAAATTCGAAAGTTCACCGGAAAATTGGAACGAGCAAAATTCGTTAGCGTCGAATAACTTTTCTATATTAATTCGCAAAAGATAGGAGTCCCCAAAGGCTTCTATTTTTTGTTGACCGCCGCCTTTATAAAATCCCGAAACAGCGGATGCGGTTTTAGGGGCGAAGATTTGAATTCAGGATGGAATTGGGTTCCCAAAAAGAAAGGGTGCGATTTTTTTGGCAGTTCGGCGATTTCCATAAGACGCTCGTCCGGAGATTTTCCGCTGAAAACAAGTCCTTTCGCTTCCAGTTTTTCGACATATTCCGGATTAACTTCCCAGCGGTGGCGGTGGCGTTCCGAAATAACCTGGTTTTTATAGGCTTGATAAGCGATTGTTCCTTTTTTGAGAATGGCCGGATAAGCGCCCAGCCGCATTGTCGCGCCATAATTTTTGTCGGCCAGATTTTTCTTTTGCTCCGGCATAATATCAATGACCGGATTTTTTGTATCGCGGTTGATCTCGGTCGTGTGGGCGTCTTTAAGGCCCAAAACATGCCTCGCAAATTCAATAATCGCGAGCTGCATCCCGTAGCAGAGGCCGAAATAGGGAACTTTGTTTTTCCGGCAGAATTCAATCGCTTTTATTTTTCCTTCAATTCCTCTCTCTCCGAAACCGCCGGGAACGATGACGCCCGCGAATTTTTTGAGCTCCTGAACTTTTTTGGGATTTTTTTCGTATTCTTCGCTATTGAGCCAATGGATGTCCGGCTTTCGGTGAGCCGCAAAGCAAGCGTGCTTCACCGCTTCAATGACGGAGATATAGGCGTCCGAAAGGACAAAGTCACCGGTGCCGAAATATTTACCCACGATCCCGATTTGAAGAGGTTTATCGGATGATTTGATATTTTTTACCATGGCGCGCCATTTTACCAGATCTTTCTTTTTTGGTTTTAATTCGAGTTTCTTCAGAATATTGCCGCTAAAATTATCATTTTCAAAGTTAACCGGCACTTCATAGACGGATTCGACATCGGGCGCGCTGACAACATCCTCTTCGCGCAAATTGCAATGATCAGCCAATTTTTCTTTGCGTTTTTTGTCGAGCGGCCGCTCTGATCGTGCGATGATAATGTCCGGCTGAATGCCGGCGGCATTCAATGATCTCACGGCATATTGCGTCGGCTTCGTCTTCATCTCGCCGATTTTCGAGGGGATTGGCAAATAGCTGACGAGGACGAAAAGAACATCGCCTCGATCTTCGAGCCGCATCATCCGGCCGGCCTCCAGAAACAAGAGGCCCTGATATTCCCCAAGCGTTCCGCCAATTTCAATAAGGGTAATATCCGCCTTGGCATTTTTTTGCGCTTTGCGAATACGGCGGATTATTTCTTTCGGCACGTCGGGAACGACATCTACGCAGCGTCCTCCATATCCCATCGCCCGTTCGCGCTCGATGATGGTCTTATAAACCATACCGTTCGTCATGTAGTTTTCAGACGGCAACGTGAGGTTCATAAATCGCTCATAATTTCCCATATCCTGGTCGGTTTCCATCCCGCTGTCCAAGACAAAAACCTCGCCGTGCTCCGTGGGATTCATTGTCCCGGCGTCGACGTTCAGGTACGGATCTATTTTCATAACTGTCACCCGAAAGCCTTTTGATTGGAGAATATTTCCCATGGAAGCTGTCGCGATTCCCTTTCCCACTCCGCTCATCACTCCCCCGACAACGAAAATGTATTTTGGTTTCATGAAATTCTCTACGAATTACGAATTAAGTACGAATATACGAATAAATTTTGAGTGTATTATTTCAAGAAAATAGAGGTGATAAATTCACCCCTATATAAACACTATTAAGATACAAAATATAATTATTCTTCTTCGCTTTCGCTGACCAGGATCACCCGGATGTTGGCCTCAAGTCCGTGATCGAGATTTATCGCCACGTCGTATTCCCCCACCTCTTTGATCGGTTCGGCCAGCTTTATGTTTAAGGGATCCACTTTCAGCCCTTCATCCTTAAAAGTTTTGGCGATCGTTTTTTCATTTACGGAACCGAACAGCTTCCCGTCTTTTTCTTTCACTTTGATAAACAATTCTCTTCCTTCCAAAAGTTCGGCCAGTTTTTGCGCTTCTTCCAGTTCCATCTTAGCCTCTTCGACGCCTTTCGCTTTTTGGGCTTCCGCTTTCTTCATGGACTCGGGAGTTGCGAGCTCGGCCAAATTTTTCGGCAGCAAAAAATTGCGGGCGTAGCCGTCAGCCACCTCTTTTATTTCCCCCTCTTTCCCCATATTTTCAATATCTTTCAATAAAACAACTTTCATAGCATCTTCTTTCCGATTATTATTTCTTAAGTATTATATCCGGAAAATAATTTTTCTTCAAGGCTTTTCTGGCGCCCTATTTCTTTTCCATTTGACCTTTCAACACTTCAACGGCTTTATCCAGCTGCGGATCGCGATTGTTATTATAGTCATCATCCGTAAGATCCACGTCTATATCCGGGTTGATTCCTTTTTCCATTATATACTCTCCGTTCGGAGTTAGCCAGCGAGCCACCGTCACGCGCAGACTCGATCCCCCGGAGAGTTTTTCAAGCTGCTGAACGGAGCCTTTCCCGAAAGTTTTTTTGCCAATCAACTGCGAACCCAGATCATCGTGCAGGGCTCCGGCGGTAATTTCCGACGCGCTGGCGCTTCCGCTGTTTACCAAGACCACAATCGGAATTCCCTCTAAAATATTTCCTCCCAAAGCCTTGTGCTCATCTTTTTCACCGTTTCGGTTTTCTTCGGAAACAATCACTTTTCCTTCCGGAATAAATTTTGAAGAAACATCAACGGCGGCTTCGAGATATCCGCCCGGATTATTTCTTAAGTCCAGAATGATTCCCCGGCTTTTATTCCCAAGTATCTGATTGGCGGCTTTATTCATTTCAGTAATTGTATCGTCCCCGAATTGGGATATTTTTACCAAGGCAATTCCCTGGTCCCTGAATTCCACTTTTACGCTCTTGACGCTGATTGTGCCTCTCATAATCTTTATTTCTTTGGGGTTGTTATCTTTTTCTCTCAAGATGGTCAAAGAAATTTCCGTATCTTTGGGGCCGCGGATTTTTCCTACCGCTCCGTCGATTGTCATATCAGAGGTAATCGTATCACCGATTTTTATGATCTTGTCTCCGGCGCGCAAACCCGCCTTGTCAGCCGGCGTTCCTTCAAGCGGAGAGATGACGGTCAAAACATTGTTTTTCATTCCAATTTCGACGCCTATTCCGTCAAAAGTGCCTTGCAACTGATCAGAAAATTGCTGGCTTTCTTCCGGATCCATAAAACTCGAGAAAGGATCGCCGAGCGCCTTTATCATTCCCGAGATCGCGCCATAGATCATTTTGGTCTGGTCGAGCTTGCTTTTATCAACATATTTTGCATTTAAAAGGTTCCAAGTCTCCCAAAAAAGGCTGAAATCCACGTTATCCGGCTGAGATTTGCTGTGACTCTGGGCGATGATGTTATTAAGGGCCGGTGAACCGGCTGTTTTTGAAGCCTTATATTTGGTATAAAAAACGCCGCTGAAAAAACTGACGCAAATCAAAATAACAACAATGAATATTTTGAAGTTTTGTCGAATTTTTGAGGATTTTATATTTTGCGAATTTATTGGCTGTTCCATGAGAAAATACGCTTACAAATTTTCTTTATGCGGATTTGGCACTCTGAAATATTTCCAAAAATATTTCGTCGCGCTTTTTATGTGCTCCCGGGTCAGTTTGTTGAAAAATACCGCCTGGAAAGCATTTTGGCTGACGCTTCCTTTTCCGTGATAATGAAACATTCTGGAATAGGGATAATAAACAACTCTGTATCCGTTTTCCCAGAAGCGCCGGCACCACTCAACATCTTCAAAATACATAAAAAAATTCTCATCCATCGGACCTATCTTGGCCGCCGCTTCTTTCGAAGTCATCAGAGCCGATCCCATGATCCAGTCTGCTTCGATAGGCTTGTCATGATCCTTGTCTTTCAGCAGGAAATGGTCGATCTTTTTCCTTGAAAATGCCATTTTACCCAGGAATGTTCTTCGATAAAGAATAACAAGCGGAGTATAGAAACGAAAACAGGAAAACTGGAGGTGGCCGTCGAAACTAAGCAATTTTGGTCCGGCAAGGCCTACGTTTGGATTTTTTCTCAAATATTCAATGAGCAGATTTACGGATTTTTTTTCAGCAATAATATCGGCGTTCAGGACTAAATAATATTTTCCTCCGGCGGCTTTCATTCCCCGGTTAACCAATTTCGAGAATCCCAGATTCTCCTTGAATGGAAAAAATCGGACTTCGGGAAATTCTTCGCGCAGCATCATTTCGGTGTCTTCCTCGGAAGCGCTGTCCATCACCAGAATTTCATAATCCAGATTAAAAATATTTTTTTTCAGCGATTCCAGGCACAATCTCAAAACGGACGGGTTTTTGTAGCTGGTGACGATTATGGATAAATCTTTGTTCATCGCGAGTCACTTTATTGATTGTCCCATAGTCCGTTGATCACTGAAAAATATTCCGACAAGCTTCATGGATCTTATCATAATTTCCGCCGGCCGGCAGCAAAATATAGGTCTTTCCTTCCGGCGTGTCGGCTTTGGAAGAATATAACAATCCTTCGTCGGAAGTGTCGAAGACTTTCTGCTTTATCTGGGGATCACGTATTTGGCCCGACAGGTCGAAAGCTTTTTTCATTTCGGAAATATCCATATCAGTTCTAACATCATCGCCTAAGATGTTCAAAATATTGCTGGCTTTGCCGAAATCGCCGAGAGTGCCCAAACTCAACAGCTTATCCTTGAGAGCGATCAAAACTTGCTGTTGGCGCTTGGCCCTTTCAAAATCAGAAGAGGCGTATCTCGCCCGGACAAAAAAAAGCGCTTTCTCGCCGTTTAGATGATTTTTTCCGGCCGGCAGAGAAAAATTAGCGGCGGCTTCCCCTTCGAATTGGGAAGGTTCGGAAAAAGGCTTATCAAGATAAACATCCACGCCGCCAACCGTGTCGACCAGCTCCGTGAAGCCCTTGAAGTCGAGCCTGACGACATAGTGGATCGGAAGGCCGGTAACTTCGGCGACGATTTGTTTCATTGTTTCCATTCCTTTTCCTTCCCCCTTTTCTTCGTACAAGGCGTGGACGGCGTTTATTTTACTGTGATTGGACGTTCCCGGATCCTGAACATAAAGATCGCGGGGAATGGAAATCAGGGCCACCTTGTTTTCCTGGGGCCTGATGGCAGCCACCATAATTGTGTCGGCCAGCAATCCTCCGCCGGGCATGTTATTCCCTCGCATCCCCAAAAGCAAAATATTGATTTGCCCTTCTTTTTGTCCCTGGAGCTGGCTTGTCCCGACTCCCGGGATGGTTTTCCAAAGACTGGCCAAAAAACCGTCTTTAGTCGAGATCTTGCTTAAAGTCACTCCGGTTTTATACGCCGCGAATCCCCCGGTGGCGATTAGCAATATAAAAATAACGGCCAAAACCTTGAACCATCTTTTTTTATAAATTATCTTCTTCCTCGGTCTTTCCGATGCTCCTTTTTTACTTGAAAATATCCCCATGAAATTCGTAAATTTTAAAATAAAAAATAATCGGCTTTTGAATTCCTTAATGAGTATACTATATCATCCAAAAGATGGCAATGCAACGGAAAGGATAAAAAAAAGAAGGCGGATCTCGGCAAGACCCGCCTTATGAACTTGCGTTTAAGGTGCGTATTATATCATTGATATCACTTTTGACTACAGCCTCTGTGGAGTTAACTTTGCAAGCAATCATCGATAAGCTTTTTCCTTTAACGACCATACGGAAGAGAATTTTAACCTGGATCGGACTTAGCATCTTGAAATTTCGCTTTAGATCAAGAGGGGCTTTGCAGCCACTGATGTCTTTGGCAGTCCAATCCGCGATTAGCAGCTCTTCCAATAAGGGGCTTACTTTCAGTTTGCCGTTCCGGAAAGTTATCCAATCCTCATCTCGAGATTCCGTTTTAGCGGAAGCTTCTTCGACAGGGGTTTTGATATCAGGAAGGCTTTCCTGGGGCGGTGAGTCCGGCACGTAGACTTCTTCCGGCTTGCAAGAAGTAGGTGACGGCGGCAGTAGAAGGTTTTTTTTGATTCTGCTAAGACCTCCTCTTTTTCCTCGGCCGGGCACAAATGTTTCCGTCCTGCAAATTGTCGTTTGGTTTCCCTCCTGAAGAGCCTTTCTTCTCAAGCGGATCGAATAAACAATATATCGGATCCGCTCGTCCGCAATCTCGGTTTCTCGCGGAAGTGAACGACCGATGAAAATTGCCAGGGTGTTTAACGCTTTATTTTTTATTTCACACACTCTGGTCGGGGGTAAAAGGAAACCACCATTCAAGGCTTTTACATCGTCCAATTCAGCTATTTCCTTGGTATAGGGATGAACAGCGCAACCATCCAAGCCGAAACGCCGGCGAATGATTGCCCACTGGATTGGAGAGAGGATAATTTGGAATATTCTTGCCAGATTTTCGGGTGAAAGAATTCCGGGTTGAATCTCCAATTGGATTACTACGGGAGTATTTTCCAATTGGTTAGTCGGAATGTCGTTATTTTCCGCGTTAGCTGAAGGAGGTGGATAGTTCTTCTTTTTCGGAGGCACAAAATCCGGATCAACATATGTCCTTAGCCGGTCCGCGCGTGACGGATGGCGCAATTTGCGCAGGGCCTTGGCTTCGATTTGCCGGATGCGTTCACGGGTGACTTTAAATTTCTTACCTACTTCTTCCAAAGTGTGATCAGTCTTTTCGCCGATGCCGAAGCGCTCGCGCAGCACCCTTTCTTCTCGAGGCGTCAGAGTATCAAGAGCTCTGCGTACATCTTCCTCGAGTTTTTTTTGTTCCACAACTTCAGGCGGAGGCGGGACACTTTTATCCTCAATGAAATCTCCCAAAGAACTGTCTTCCTCGTCGCCAATAGGAGTCTCGAGTGACAATGGTTCCTTGGCGATCTGCATAACCTTTCTGACTCGATCCAGGGGAAATTCCATCTTTTCTGCGATCTCTTCCGGGGTAGGCTCGCGGCCGATTTCCTGAACGAGGTATCGCGATGTCCGAATCAGCTTATTAATCGTCTCGATCATGTGCACCGGAACGCGAATAGTCCGGCACTCATCAGCGATGCCGCGGGTGATAGCCTGCCGGATCCACCAGGTGGCATATGTGCTGAATTTGTAGCCGCGCTCATACTCGAACTTTTTGACGGCTGTCATCAGACCCATATTGCCATGCTGGATAATATCCGAAAAATGCAGGCCGCGGTTGGTGTACTTCTTCGCGATACTCACGACCAGCCGAAAGTTAGCATTAGTCATATCCCCAATGGATTTTCGGTAGATAGCATAACCAGCATCGGCCTCGGAGATCAATTCCGCAAGAGCGGTGATTGTTAATCCGGTTTCGTTGCCGATAGTTCTTGCCTTAGCCAGATACAATTCAATTTTTTTCCAGGAAAGACCAACTTGAAACAGTAAATCCGCGAGTTTGCGGAGTCGGTAATTTATTGACTCGCGCAAGCTTTCTGACGGTTTTGATTTTTCCTGAATTAACCGGGAATTAAGGGAATTCAGTTCGCTCAGGTGAGCTCGGAGTTCGGCGACGCGACCTAAGACTTTCGGAACATACTTTTCGTCAACGTCTTCCAGGTTAGGGTCAGCCTGATAACGCAAACCATTTTCTTCGATCCGATCCACAAATAAGCTTATTTCTTGGCGGATCAAAGGAAGCTGAAGAAGGGCGGCCAGCGTTTGAATTCTTCCTTCCACCATTTGTTTCGCGGTTACTACCTCCTCCTCCCTACTTAATAGTTCTATCTGGCCCATGTTTTTCAGATATAGTCTGACTGGGTCATCTAGTTTTAAGCCGAGAGATTCCGGGTCGGGAATTTCATGTAGCTCTTGCTCATTAATGGTTTCAGCGTTGACTGGATGATCGTCATCGATCTCGCCAATCATTTCCAGAATTTCGTCCTCATCATTCGGAAGAACTAATTCGGAGAGAGGCTCCCCGATTTCTGCCGAACTAACGTACGGCTCGATGTCATCATATTCAGTCATCGGGTGACCTCCTTTTTGAATTTTTAAAGGGCAGAAACTCTATTAAAAATAGAGCCCTCCTGCTCCTTATATATAAGCTAAATTATTATGTAGTTTTTGGCAAATTTTACGCCAGAGATGTATAAATTTTCAGTGTTTTTTCAGTGGTTTTCCGCCAAGCGAAATTTCGGGCGTTTTCGATGCCGGATCGGACTAATTTTTTTCTTAAAGACTGGTCAGTCAGAATTTTCGAGATATTTTCCGCGAATTGCTGGCTATTTTTTGGATCGCAAAAGAGTGCCGCATCCTTGCCTATTTCCCGAAAAACGGGAATATCAGAACAAATAATTGGCGTGCCGGCAGACATCGCTTCGATGATGGGAATTCCAAAGCCTTCATAAAGCGAGGGAAAAACAAAACAATCGGCCATTTGCAATAAAATCGGTTTATCCTCCTCATCGATCCAGCCGGCAAAAATAATTTTATCTTGCAAACCATTTTTTTCGATAGCTTCGTCAATTTTTTGATCAAAATTATGCGCTTCCCTATTTCCGGCAAGAACCAATTGTAAGTCTAAGTTTTTTAGCGCTTCTATGATGACCAGAATGTTTTTTCGCGGTTGAAGCGTGCCGAGATAAAGTAAAAATTTTCGGGGTAGTTTATATTTCGCTCTAATAGCATTTTTCTGTTCGTCGCTAAAATTTTGACTGAACTTCTCAAAATCAACTCCATCATAGGTAAAATCAACTTTTTTGAGCGGGATTTTATAAAAATCCACAATTTGCCTCCGTTCGCTTGCGGAAACGGTAATTATTTTGTCCGCGCGCCGAATACCTCGCGCAAGAAGCGTCTTTAGAAAAAACAAATCAAGCTTTTTGATGTATTCCGGAAAAAAATTAAAGGATATGTCGTGAATCGTGAGAACCAATTTCGTATTTTTTGGCAGCCAAAAGGGCGCTATATATTGGGTGTGAAAAATATCCACAGGGTTTTTTCGAAGATGCATCGGCAGATACCAAAAATTCCAGCAAAAGCGGTTGGTCTTTTTTATAAAGTCAATTTGAAAATTTGCTCCGAGATTCAGTTTTCTAATTTCTTCAGCTAATCCAGCATCGTTTTCTGGATCCCGGTCAACATAAAGATGAAATTCGTTTTTTTTGTCTGTCGCGGCCAAATTTTTCACCAAATTGAAAAAATAGACCTCATCCCCGGTGCGGTTTTTGCCGATGACTCGAATGTCAATGCCGATCCTCATTGCTTAATATCCTTAACGCTTACAAAAATTGCCAGTCCTAGCCAAATGAGTCCCATCAGCAGTCCGGCATTGAATAAATTAGGTACGAAGAGTGAGATAATGGCTAAAATCAGGAAAATATTGAGTATTTTTTCAAAATCATCTTTTACCACTGGACAGCCGATGATCTTGTTAAGTGGACAAATTGGAGAAATACGGCGGAAAGAATATATGAAAAGATAGCCTAAAACCGAAACAAAGGCCAGTAAGCCTAAAATTCCGCATCCCGCCCAGACTTGGAGAAAAATATTGCTTTCATTGAGTCCGGCGCCGCGCGGATCAGTTCCCAGTTTTTGGGTGATGGTCTCGAATCCTACACCCAAGATGGGATGTGTCTTGATTTCCTTCAAGCTTTTTTGGTAGATCGCGCTTCTGGTCATCACGTTCGGATCCTTTCGATATATTTCAGTCACAATGAATCCTTTATTTTTATAGAATTCTATTTCCTCAAGATTGATATAGCGGCAGCCGAATTTCGCGAGTTCATTGACGCTGGTGATGGTTTCAGGAAGAGCGGTATTTTTTTCGCAGGCGATGGTGATTTTTTGCTCGCTGGTGGCGGCGGATCTAGCCCGGTCGAAAATATCAAACTTGGAAAGCTTAAAAACATAAATAGAAAAAAGAGAAAGAAAAATTATAAAGGCAATAATGGCGATATTTTCGAAAAAATTTCGAAGGAGGAATTTTACTTTATCTTTTTCTTTTTTAAACAGGTTTAGCAAGAGAAAAATGATTATAACCGCGGCTGCTCCAATCCAGGCCGAACGGGAAAGGGTGAGGATCAGCAAAGTTAAATCAAGAAAAATAAAAACATAATTCAGGTATTTTAAATAAGTCCTATTTTTGAGAAGTAGAATCGTGGAAAGAAAGACCGCCAAGCTGAAACACAAGAAAATTCCCAGCCAGTCCGATTCGGCGAAAGTTGAATTGGGCCGGCCAAACATTACTTCAAACGAATTTTTCCCAAATTTATCGGCGAAAACCTGATAGAAACCATAAATCGCAACGACCAGCCAGGATCCGGCAAAGAAAAAAGCGGTTTTCAGGAGATCCTTTTTGTTTCGGACAAAATTTCGGATGAGAAAATAGAGAATGATAAACGACAGAAGAACTAGATTAAGTTTAAGCGAAACGCTTTTGTTCGGAGCGTTGACAAGCGCCAGAAAACCGAGCGGCGCGAGCGAAAAAACCAGCCAATCGATCCAATTTGGCCGCAACAGTTCAAATTTCAGTTTCTTGAAGATCCAAAGAATGATGACGGCGGCGGCCAGGATCGCCCCAACAAATTGGTATGGCCGCAGTTGGAACGGAATGAAACCAGAAGCTAAAATTATATTTTCGAGCGGTATCAGGCCCACAAAAACAAAAAATACCCAGCGAGGACGGTAAAGCGCAACTAGGAGAATGAGCAGCGAAATAAAAACAAAGTCCCCTTCTCTGATCGGCAGTTTGTTTTTATTTTCGAGGACAATGAGCGCCAAACCCAAAAGAACACTGAAAATCCAGAAGATGACAAGCTCCCGTTTAAACAGCTCTTTTATTTTTTTGTAAAAATATGGAGCCCTAATCATTTGGTTATTTAAGAAATACTTTCACAAAATCTTCCCACTGGAATTTTTTGGCTCTTTCTTTCCCCTTTTCCGACAATCTTTTTTTCAACTTGTCGTTGCGCAGAACTTTTCCCATCACCCGGGCTATTTCTTCCGCGTCATAGGGATTGAAATACAAAACCGCGTCGCCGCCCACTTCCGGTAGCGAAGAGGATTTCGAAATCGCGGTTGGAGTTCCACTTGCCATCGCTTCAAGAACCATCAGCCCGAAGCCTTCATAGAGCGAGGGCAGGACAAAAAGTTCCGCGTGGCGATAAATAGCTGGAAGGTCTTTTTGATCGATAAATCCCGTTATTTTCACCCTATCTTCAAGTTCCAATTCTTTGATTTCCTTTTTAATATCTGTGAACAAGGGGCTGTATTTGGATTTATCTTCCCCTCCCAAGACCAGATTGACATCCTCGATGTCGTTTTTGAGAAGCATTAGTTTGTAAGCCATCAGCAGTCCGGAGATGTTTTTTCGAAAATCAAATCCTCCGAGATAGAAAATATAACGCCCGAAAATCTCGTATTTTTCCAGTATTTTATTGTCCTCATCCCAATTAATTTCTCCAAAAAATTCCTTTCCCGCGCCGGGATAAGCAACTTCTGTCCTATCAGCCGGAATTTTGAGATATTTGTGGATATCTCTTTTCGACCACTCGGAAATAGTGATGACTCTGTCGGCGTGCTTTATCGCCTGGCAAGAAAGATAATAATAGAATTTCTTGCGCCAATTGTCGAGGTACTCCGGAAAGATTTTCGGAACCATATCGTGGACAAGCATCGCATGCTTTGTGTTTTTGAGGAATGTCGGCGACTGGTAAAGAGAAATAAAAAGATCGCATTTGTCTTTTTTTATCTTTCCGGGAAGCAGACATTTCTCCCACCAGATTTTCCGGATCAAATCGTCCCGTTTCCATAATATTGGCAAAAAAACACGCTTATGGAAATTTTTGGGCAGCTTCAAGTCAACATCCTTTTCCAGATATAAAAAATATTCGTTTTTATCCGAATAATTTTTGATAAGTTCGCCCAAAAACCCGCGCGTGACTTGTCCGATTCCCACATCCGGCTTCCTTAGAAAAGACGCATTTATGCCGATTTTCATCCCATTAGAAATGATATCTAAATTATTGTCCCGCAGATATATCGATTAAACAGATATTTCTAACGGGATTCATATTATGATTCTACAATAAATAGTTGATAAAAACAAATTTTTTTGCTATAGTTAACCTAGAGTTTAATTTGTTTATTTTAGCCCTATTTTATGCGATTAATTGTCAATATTCCCGCCTACAACGAAGAAAAAACGATCGCCGAAGTGATCAAGAAAATTCCTCGGCAGATCGAAGGATTCAGCGAAGTTAAGGTCCAGGTGATAAACGATGGATCAACCGACAAGACCGTTGAAACGGCGAAAAGCGCCGGAGCGGATTTCGTCGTAAGCCATCGGAGAAACCACGGAGTGGGTGTAGCTTTCAAAACGGCCATCGAATCAGCTCTTGAAAATGGGGCGGATGTGATGGTTAATATCGACGCCGATGGCCAATTTCCAACCGGCGATATCCCGAAGTTTACGGAGCTCATCCTTGAGAATAAAGCCGACATGGTGGTGGCTTCCCGCTTTGGGACAAAGTCGGCCAAAAATATGCCCTGGATAAAAAACTATCTCAATCGTCTCGCGTCCAGCATAATCGGAAAATTCCTGAATTATAAAATTGATGATCTCACCTGCGGCTTTCGGGCTCTGAACCGGGAAACAATGTTGCGGCTCAATCTTTCCTATCGTTTTACCTATACCCAGGAAACGATCATTGACGCTATTTCCAAAAACCTCATTGTGAAATGGATCCCCGTCGAGGTGACGTATTTTGAGGATCGTAAATCCAAAGTGGTTAAAACGGTCCGAAATTTTGTGTTTCAGTCTTTTTTGATCATCATTCGCACGGTTCGGGACGCCCGGCCGATGATGTTTTTTGGAGTTCCGGGAGTAGCTTTGATCACCACTTCTTTTTTCATCGGGATCGCCTTTCTCATTTACTATTTTTCCCATTTCAGAGTTACCCCTTTCCGGACCTGGCTGATGCTGGCCGGCGTGCTTCTTTTGATCGGGATCCAGCTCTTGGTATTCGCTCTCATTGCCGATATGATCCGCTCCAACCGCAAGCTGACGGAAGAACAAATGTACTTTTCTAAAAAAGAAAAATACAAAAAATGAGAATACTATTCATTTCTCGCGCTTTTCCTCCGATTCACGGCGGCATCGAAAACCAGAATTTCGGGATTGGCGATTCGCTTTCAAAACTTGCCCCTACGAGAATCATCGCCAATAAATCGGGTAAAAAGAATTTGCCTGTTTTTTTGCCATGGATTTCCATAAGAACTCTTTTTATCTTGTCAAAATACGACGTTGTGCTTTTGGGAGACGGTGTTCTCTCCCCTATTGGTGTATTTTTAAAATTCTTTTATCCGAAAAAAAAATACATCTCCATTGTTCACGGTCTTGATATCACCTTCGCCCATAAAAAATCCTGCCTCGGGAAAATATATCGCTCCGTGAATATTCCGGCGCTAAAGAAGCTCGACAAACTGATCATGGTGGGGCAAGAAACGATTGCCGAGGCGATAAAAATCGGCATTCCGACAGAAAAATGCGTTTTCATCCCGAACGGTTTTTATCTCGATGAAATTTGCGAGAGTTGCTCAAGAGAAGATATGGAAAAGTTGCTGGGCATGGATCTCAAGGGCAAAAAAATAATTTTTCGAGGCGGTCGTTATACGAAGCATAAAGGCGTGGAGTGGTTTATCCGGAACGTAATGCCGAATCTTCCGGAAGATTATATTCTCGTGGCGGCCGGAGGCGGCATTGCCGGAAAAACCGCCGGCGATGAGAATTATTTTCCCAAATGCAAAAAAGCGGTTGCAGATTTACATCTGGAAAATAGGGTGAAATTAATGCTTAATGTGCCAAGGCCTGATATAAAAATTATTTTTAATGCCTGTGATCTCTATATTTCTCCTAATATAAAAACTCCTGGATCAATGGAAGGTTTCGGCATAACTGCCATTGAAGCTGCCGCTTGCGGAAGGGTAGTTCTAGCATCCAATCTTGAAGGCCTGAAAGACGCCATCAGTGACGGACAAAATGGATTTCTGCTCGAACCGGAAAACGCCGAAGTCTGGACGGAAAAAATCAAAGAGCTATTGTTAAAGGATAGCTTTAGAAAAGAATTCGGTGAAAAAGCGAAGCAATACACGATTGAGCATTTCAGCTGGGATAAAATTGCCAAAAAATACTATGATGTAATTTGCGCTCTTTCCTAATCTCGTAGATTAGGAAAGAGCTATAATTTATGGCTTTAGACTTGATAAAATTTCTTCTTACTATTCCCTTTGTTCTTGTTTTGCCCGGATATTTTTTTTCATTGGCTGTTTTTGGGCGATCGAACGACAAAATATCTTTTTTTGAGAGGGCGGTGCTGGTCGTGCCGTTCAGCCTCATACTTGTCGACTTGGCCGTTCTGACCCTGAACAGGATGCATGTTCCGATAAGGGGGATGGTTTTGGTCGGCACGATCCTGATCATCAGCCTGGTGGGACTCATTGTCTATCAATATCGTTTCAAGAAAAATCCAAAAGGCGGCGAAAAGAGCGAAAAAATTTCCGATTCGGAAGAGCTTTTCAATTTTTCTTTTTGGCAGGTAATTTTCATTCTGGTTTCATTGGTTTTGGCCGTGTTTATCCGTGTTGCCTATCTCTCCGACACGATTCTTCCCTCTTCCACCGATCTCGGCCATCATATGTATTGGGTTCAGACGATTATTAATAGCGGAAATTTGCCGACTTACGGCATACCCGATTTCATCATTGGGGAACATATGATCTTTGCCGTTTTCAACTTGATCAGCGGGGTCGGAGTTATGACGGCTTTCCCCGCGCTCATTTTGCTTTTTATAAACATACTGGGAATTTTTACGCTGGCCATATTAGTCGCCAGGCTTTTTAAAAACAAAAACGCGACCGCCCTGTCATTTTTCGTGGCGGGCGTTCTTTACGCGGTTTCTGCTCCTCAAGGCAAATATATAAGTGGAGGCGTGGTGGGAAATATTATCGGCGATATGCTGATACCTGCAGCATTGTATTTTCTCTACCGGGCTCTTAAGGAAAAAGATCAAATTTTCGCGGGACTTTTTCTGTTCTCGTTCCTCGGACTTCTATACACGCACCATTTAAGCGCTTTCGTCCTTATATTTTCCGTTGTCGCGGTCTTGTTTCTCTATCTTGTTCTGAATATCAAACGCGCTTTCGGAACAATCAGCGGCTGGCTGAAAATTTTTCTCAAACCCGTTCCGATCATTTTTTTGCTGCTGTCGGCTTTTTATTTCCTGTTTATTTATACCCCTTCTTACTTCGATAAGTCAGCCGTGAGCCAAGCGACCGGCGAGCCGTCAAAAATCACCCGCACCGGATTGAGCCTTGCTCAAATTGAGCTAAATGTCGGGAGTGCCCGGCTATTGCTGGGCGTGATCGGAATTGCTCTCATTTTCTTGAGTTTCAAGCCGAAAAAATACCGATACAGCTTTGCGCTTGGCTGGATTTTGGTGCTTTTCGTCATGGCCTACAAGCCCGGCTGGATGTATGTAAATATCCCCAGCGACCGAATAGGAAATTATCTCTTCCTTCCGCTCACAGTGCTTTCCGCGTATGCCTTGGCTAAGTACTTCGAAATGATCAAAAAAACCTCGACCAAATTTTTCGCTTCTGCTTTTTTATATACCGTATTATTTTTTGTCATCACTAACGGCTTGGCTGATAGCGCCGACGCCTTCAAGGTAAGGCCGCAATTTCAGGAGGCGACGGAGACTTTTCATTCCGCCCAATATTTGACCGAAAAGACGGATCCGGCAAAAGACGTGATCCTAAAAGACCATGTCAATATTTATGGTGATGCGTGGTATAAGCTTTTTTTCATGAAAGATTATAAATATCCTTTGAGCCGCGGAAATCTTTCCCGCTACGATGATCCGACGAAACCGCGTGAAATGTGCACTCGCGATATGATCTCAAGTCCGGAAAGCGCGGGAGCTTTGAAATGTTATTCCGAAACCGGCGTAAACTATGTTGCCGTCAACGCTCAAATTGAAGGAAAAAGTTTCGAAGCTTATCCGGAATTTTCAAAAGTGTACGGATCTAATTATATTTCGGTTTTTAGAAGAAATTAGCTCTAAGGT
>JAVHPA010000101.1:9743-11652 GCA_036170345.1 Candidatus Moraniibacteriota bacterium | reverse complement strand
CTAAGGTCGAACCTTAGAAACGACAATAATATGTCCAGCAAAATCATCATCATCACAATTATCGCGCTTCTCCTCATTGGATTTTCTATTCTTTTTGTCGTGGAAGCACGAAATCATAACTACGATTATAAAAAGGACTGGGTAGCGGTTTATTTCACAAATCCTGGTGACAATTCGCTCGACTTCTCCATCGAGAATCACCAAGGCGAAAAAATAACGTATAGTTATAAAATTTTTGTAAATGACGATAAAACAGCTGAAAGCGAAATTGAAATTGAAAAAAAGACGAAGCAAAAAATCTCACCAGAGCTCGATATGGATAAGCTGAACGGAACGAAAAAAATTATGATTATTGTCAGCAATAAAGACACGGAATATAAGATTTATAAGAATATTAAATGAATCCCGTTAGAAATTACAGAAGAATATTTAACGGTTAGTTTTTTTAGTAAATAATTATTTTTAAATTATAATTTCTAACGGGATGAAAATTTTGCTTCTCACTCGTCCGATTTGTCCGCCATGGGACGAAGCTTCGAAAAATTTTGCCTATACTCTGGCGAATAACGTCAAAGATGCCGAAATGCATTTGCTGACTCGCGGAAAAGTAGAGGGTTTGCCGGAGAGCGTTGTGCAACACGATATCTATACTTCTTCGAAATGGGATTGGGGACAAAAGATCAAAGCCTATCTTTTTTTGATAAAAGAAGTGTTTTTTAAGCGAGGCCGAAATATAAACGTACTGCATTCTTTTTTCACGCCGACGAAGCTTAATGTTTTCGCCCTCAAGTTACTCATCGGCCCAAAAAAAATAAAGACGATCCAGACTCTGGCGACCTTGAGAAACGATCTTTATAGCGACGAGCATATAAAGAAAATTATCCACGCGGATCTCATCATCACCTATTCCGATTACGCCCGAGAAAAACTGAAAAAAATGGGATTTAAGAACGTGAAGCGGATTTATCCCGGAATAAATCTCTCCGATTATTCTCCCCGCGAAAAAAACAAAGAACTGATGGAGCGCTATAAAATCAGGCCGGATGATTTCGTGATCAATTTCACGGGAGAATACGCGCGCTTGGGAGCGATCAATGATGTGGTAGAAAGTTTTACTGATTTAGCCAAGCAACATAATGATTTTCATCTGCAACTCGCTCTCCGAATAAAAAACCAAAAAGATGCGGAGAAAAAGCAAAAAGTTATTGAGAGACTGAAAGAGGCCGGATGTTTGGACAGAGTTTCTTTTTTGGACAATGGAAAATACAAAATGCCCGATGTTTATAATTTATGCGATGTTTCAATTTTCCCCGTCCGCGACATGCAAGGAAAATTCGACATTCCCCTCGTGGTAATCGAAGCAATGGCTTGCGGTAAACCGGTGATCGCGAGTAATATTGAAAGATTGAGATATTTTCTAAATGATTCAAACAGCATTCTGATCAATCCCGGGGACTGCGAAGCGCTCAAAGAAAAGATTCTGGAATTATATAATGATCCTCGGAAGCGCGCGGAATTAGGAAGCGTGGGAAAGGAGTACGTAATCCAAAATTTTGATATAATGAAAGTAGTAAAAGAATATGAGGAAGTTTATAAGAATCTATGAACATTAAATCCCTAACCGCTCACAAGAAAATAATCGAAGCCAAGAGAGGCATGAAAGTCCCGGTCGTTTTACATGTGTCCGATGATCTGATGCCGGGTTCGGAGACTATCCAGGAGCTGGTTGATATCGCGAGCGACGAACATACATTTCACCATATCGCGGCGCTTTCCGACGTCCATTCGAAAAAAGGACGCAAAAACCCAACCGGGACGGCTGTGGCGACCAAAAGATATATCTTGCCCCAGACGATGGATACGGCCCCGAATTGCGGGATGCGCCTCATCAAAACTCCGTTCGGAGACG
>JAVHPA010000101.1:1824-9643 GCA_036170345.1 Candidatus Moraniibacteriota bacterium | reverse complement strand
TGAGCAGTTGCGCCACGAAATTCCGCTTTGGAAAAATAAAAAAGAATATTATCCGATTGATTCGGAAAGCGAGCTGGGGCGGATGTATCTCACGGCGCATCGGGCCAGCGCCAATCATGGTTTTGCCAATCGCGCCATCTTGACAAATAATCTGCGAAAAGCGATCAGGAAAGTTTTAGGGAAAGATATTGCTTTGCCACTCGTTTATGATATGCCGCACAGTTTTGTCGAAGAAGAAACTCATTTTGGCGAAAAAGTATGGCTGCACCGAAACGGCGCTTCGCGGGCGGATGGGCCACAAAGGATGAAAGGGATAAAATTTTATGAAGAAACCGGCGAGCCGATCTTCATCCCATCTTCGATGGCTACGCCATTTTATTTCGGAGTCGGAACGGATGAGAATGATTCAACATTTTTTTCTGCCAGTCACGGGACGGGAAAAGCAAAACATTCGCACGGCGAAGTTCCCCGCAATCGAGCGGAGCTGGTGGAAAAAATGAAGAAAAATAAAGTGAAATTATTTAACGCCCGTTCAAGGCAGATCATCGATCAAGACAGTTCGCACTATAAAAACGTGGAAGAAGTGATTGAAGGAATGGTGGAAAATAAGATAATAAAGGTCGTGGCGAAGATGCAACCAGTGGCGGTGTTAATGGCGTAATATCTGTATCTTGTATCTGGTATTTAGTATTTTAAAAAAAGGAAGCCATGCCGGCGGAATTGCACGCGCGGCATGGCGGGGTTAAAGGTGGACTTCACGTGGTGGCCTCTGGTTCTTCCCTGGAATTTTCGCAGGGTACTATGACGAGAGCGAGGCCAGGGGCATTTTTCTCGAGTCTGACTTTGCCCTTATAGTCAGGGCAGTGATATTGACTCGATTCCCTTCCAACTACTGGTTGCTGCGAGGTAATAGCTGTTTTAGACGCTGTCATGAGGTCACCCCTAAACACTTTTTCTTTTAAACTAAAACATTTTTTGCTCAATGTCAACAATTAAATTAATCACCATCTCCGGCCTGGATGGCTCCGGAAAATCAACTCAAATAGAGCTTTTAAAGGATTATCTCGAGTCTAAAGATAAAACTTTTTTCTATTTCCACGCGGTGGAGTTTTCAATTGCAAATAAAGGAATTAAAAATAGTAGAGGTTTGATCACTCCGAAAAAAGAAAGTGTGACGAAAGCCAGTTGGGTCCAGATTCAGCTTCGCAAGATCGCGCTTATCATTGATATTTTTCGTTTCAGAAGATTAATAAAAAATCTTAAAGTTGATTATATCATTAGCGATCGGTATTTTTATGATAGCGTGGTGAATATTAATTTTCTTTCGGGGAATAATAAGAAATTATGCGCTGAAAAATACATTCCAAAACCCAACTTTGCTTTTTATCTCAAAGTGGATCCCGAAAAAATTATGCAGCGCGAGCGAAAACCGGATCAGGGAATGGAATATTTAGTGGCGAAGGACGAATTATTTGCGAATAAAATAAAAGATTGGGAAATGGTTATGGTTGATGGGGAGAAAGGGAAAGAAGAAATATTTGCAGAAATCCTAAAGTTAAGCTTTAGGAATATTCCTAAAGCTTAACTTTAGGATAAAAATTATGTCTAAATTTCTCGTAAAATCGTTTTTTTGGGTTACGGCAAGCGAGATTATCTATAATCTCTCCGCCTATGTCATTCACGCCGTTATGGGGCGGCTTCTGGGTCCGGCGGATTATGGCAGATATGGAATAGTTATCACGCTTACCACGATGATCGTAGTTCTTATCGGCCAGGGCGTGCCGACGGCCATGGCAAAATATTTAAGCGAGATTTTTGAGACTAAGCCGGGGCTCATACCTGTCATTAAAAAACAAACTGTCAAGATCCAATTCTATTTGATCGGAGGCGTAACAATAATATTTTTCTTGCTCTCGCCCGTAATCTCGCAGATTTTGGGAGACAAGACTTTAACTCCTCTCTTCCAACTATCTTCTCTGGTAATTCCGGCTTTTGCTTTGGCGTCTTTTTATTTTTACTACTACACGGGTCTTCATCGTTTCAATATCCAAGCGGCTCTCAAGACTTCACGAGCCATAGCCAGAATCGTTTTCATTCTCGGGTTGGCCTGGTTTCTGAAATCCCGCGGTATGGCGCTTCAGGGGGCGATTGTCGGCTATATCCTGGCTCCCCTTTCCATATTCTTTGAAGCCAATCTCTATGACCCATTCAAGAAACTCAAGGCGGAAGGATTTTTTGACTGGAGAAAACTTTTGAATTACGCTTGCCCGATGACTCTTTTTCTCATCGCTTACGAATTTTTAATAACCATTGATCTTTATCTTGTAAAGGGCATCTTGCGAAATGATTATTTGACCGGCATTTACAATGGAGCTATCACGGTCGGACGGATCCCCTATTTTCTGTTTTACGCGCTTACAATCATAATTCTACCCGCTGTTTCAAAATCGACATCGAGCAATAATCACGCCGAAACAAAAAAATTAATCGGTCAATCCCTAAGGCTGATGGTAATGTTTTTGATTCCCGCAGCGATTTTAATGGCGGTATTTTCCCGGCCGATAATAAAAATTTTCTATTCCACGAAATACATAGCCGCGGCCGAGCCGATGTCAATTCTCATGGCAGGAGTGGCATTTCTCACTATATTTTATGTCCTGGCGTTCGCGCTTAACGGAGCCGGGAAAGTGAAAATTCCGATGATAATTTCGTTTTTGGGACTTGCGATGAATATTCTCTTGAGTTACGTCTTCATTAAAAAATTTGCCCTCGCAGGGGCGGCAGCCGCTACTTCAATTACTTCGCTTATAATCATGGTTATGATTTTAGTCTATACCTACCGTTATTTTGGTTATTTATTCAAATTATCAAGCTTCATAAAAATTTTGATTGCGTCAGCAGTCATGTATTTGGCTTCAACGTTTTTTTCGAGAGGCGAGCTCATTTTTATTCTTTGGTCGGTCATTTTGTTGGGGCTGTATATATTCCTACTTTTCATAATGGGTGAATTCGGAACGGCTGAAATCCAAATAATCAAGGACATAATTTCACGCAAAAAGAAAAAAGAAGACGAACTTGTCTCCTCTGAATCAGCGAGTGATACGCAGCTAGAATAAATACTATTCTGCTAATTATTATTTAATCACGAGAAGATTTACTTAATCTCATCGTGTTCCAAAGCAAAATCGCAATCGTGGTAGGTCCTACACCGCCGGGAACGGGAGTGATAAAAGACGCTTTTTTGGAAACTGAAGGAAAATCAACATCGCCGAATATCTTTTTTCCAGCACGATTTACACCGACGTCAATTACAACCACTCCCCTTTTTACCATATTAGCCTTGATTAAATTTATTTTTCCTGCTGCAACAACGAGAATATCCGCCTGGCGCGTGAAAGCGGCCAAGTTTTTCGTATGGCGATGACAAATAGTGACTGTGGCTCCGCGATTGAGAAGCAATTGAGCGGCCGGTTTTCCGACGATGTTCGAGCGGCCGACAACAACCGCGTGCTTCCCCTCAATTTTTATTTTATATTCTTCGAGGAGCTTCACGATTCCGAAGGGGGTGGCGGGAGCGACAATCGAGTATTCTTCATCAACCTGCGCAAATTTGCCATAATTGGCTGGATGTAAACAGTCAGCGTCTTTTCCGGGATCAATGGCTGCAATAATTTTATTTTTATTCATGTGGTGCGGCAAAGGCAATTGAACCATTATAGCGGTAACATTTTTATCCTTGTTCAGCTTCCCTATGATCGCCAAGAGTTTTTTTTCAGAAGTCTTGGCGGGAAGCTTTATGGTTTTTGAAATAATTCCCGCTTCTTCGCAAAATATTTTTTTACGCCGGACATAAATCGAAGACGCCGGATCATCGCCGACCAGAATCATCGCCAAAACAGGCTTCTTTTTCATACTGGAAACCTGTTTTTTGATTTGAGCTAAAATTTTCTCCGAAAGTTTTTTTCCGTCGAGAAGGATCATATAAATTTAAATCCCCTTTATAGAAATGCCTTTATCTGTTAAAATTGTATCAAATAAGAAAGTAAAAGGCAATTTATCGCCTAATTCATGATCCGCTACGCCGCCATAACTCCCCATCCGGCTATAATCGTCCCGACCATCGGCCGGAGCAACTTAAATTTGTGCCGGAAAACGGTGAACGCCATGAAAAGCGTCGGAGAAAAATTTCGGGCTGTTAAGGCCGAGACGGTCGTTCTAATCTCTCCGCACGGGCCTGTCCAGTACGATAAATTTATTATCAACTATTCCCCGACGCTACGCGGCGCTTTGAGCCAATTCGGCGACGAGAGAAGGTTTGTTTTCGAAAATGACAGGGAAATGGCGGATGAAATAATGACCAGTTTAAAGAAAAAAAATATTCCGGCCGGACTGGCGCGGGAGCTTGAGCTCGATCATGGGGCTTTGGTCCCGCTTCACTATCTGATAAATGAAAAAGACGCCGGCTATAATCCAAAATTGATCCATATGTCTTTTTCCATGCTACCCCTTGATTTTCATTATCGCTTCGGCGAAACTATGGGCGCAGTTTTGCAGGCATCCCCCAAGATAATTTCTCTTATTGCCAGTAGTAATCTTTCTCACCGGGTGACCCCTAATGCGCCAGCCGGATATTCTCCGCAAGGAAGACTGTTCGACCGCCAACTCCAGGAATTGATCCAGCGAAAAAATATAAAAGGCATCTTAAGTCTTGATTCCCATCTTATCGAAGAGGCCGGAGAATGCGGCCTTCGCTCCATCGTGATGATGCTGGGAGCGATTGCAAATTTGCGCTGGGATGTGAAATCTTTGAGCTATGAAGCGCCGTTGGGCGTCGGCTATCTAGTGGCAAGTATCAATATAAAATAATTTATGAATCAATGAGAGAAGCAAAATATATTGTCCAAGTCGCGCCGGTGACCCCCCTTCCTGTTTCCAAGATGCAGATTTTTTCCTATCTCTACCAGGAAGCGCTGGCAAAAGGGACGCTCGTCTCGATTCCCTTCTTTCATCGGCAGATAGAAGGCATCGTTATCGCTTCAAACAAATATTTTTCCCACTCGGGGTCGTTTCAGCTGAAAAAAATAACAAAAACGATCGAACCATCTTTTCTGACGGAAAAACAAATAGAGCTGGCCAGATTCATATCGTCCTATTATTTTGCTCCCCTGGGAATGGTCTTGAAATCGATGATTCCCAAGCGGGTAAAATACCGCCTTGAAAAAAAGATCAATTCAAAAGAAAAACCATTGGCTAAAAAGAATAATCCGAAAAAGATATCTTCCGGCTCGAACCGAAATATTTTAGTTTTAGGGCCAAAAAAAAGGAGGCAAGAATATATCTTAAAGCGGATAAAAGAAAAGATTCGATCCCAGAAACAGTGCCTGATCCTTGTCCCGGAGATATTTTATGGATATAATTTTTCCGAGGAGCTAAAGAAATTCTTTCCGAAAGAAAATATTTCGCTTATCCACAGCAAAATAGCGAGAGGAAAACTATATAATGAATGGAAAAAAATAAAAAATAACGAGATCAAGATAATAGTCGCTTCAAAAATCGGCGTTTTTTTGCCTTTTTTTGATCTGGGGCTGGTCATTGTGGAGCAGGACCAGGATTTGTCGCACAAACAGTGGAATTCCTCTCCCCGCTACAACGCGGTTTCGGCGGCCGAATTTTTAGCCCGAGATTTTGGGGCTGATCTGGTTTATGACAGCGCCGTTATATCGCTTAAAAATTTTGTCAAAAGCAAGAACGGAAAGCTGAAGGTTATTGATCTTCACGAATATGACGCTGAACCGCAAACGGAAGCCGTCAATCTGGCACACGAACGAAAAAAAGCGGATTTTCCGATTTCAGAAATCCTTTATAACAACCTTGCCCAGGCCATAAAATCAAAAAAACAAGCCATTCTGCTGGTCAATCGGCGGGGACTTTCAACTTTTTCAATTTGCCAAAATTGCGGCCAGATTCTTAAATGCCCCAAATGCAAAAAAGCGCTTGTCTATTTTGAAGAGCATGAACAGTACCGGTGCCTTCATTGTTCCCATAAGGCCGAATTGTTCAGTTCTTGCCCAAAATGCGGCGGATCCCAATTCTCTCACTTTGGAATCGGGATCCAAATGGTTGAAAAGAAGCTCCGGAGATTATTTCCCGCGGCCAGTATCGCGCGTCTTGACTCGGATGTGATGAAAAGCGCCAAAAAATATCAAAAAATAAGCGATCTTTTCCGAAAAGGGAAAATCGACATATTATTGGGAACGCAAATTGCCATTCGGGACATTGCCGGGAAGAATATCGGACTGGTCGGTATAATTGCAGGCCATGATTTTCCGAATGCGGGGGATTTTAATTCGCGTGAAATCGCCCTTCTTAATTTCATCCAGGCCAAGCAACTACTGGATAGGAATGGGCTGTTGATTATCCAGACATTGTTACCTTTCGATCCGCTGATCGAAAGCGTCAAAACCGGAAAGCTGGATGATTTTTTCGCTCAGGAAATCAAGTTCCGGAAAAAAATGAACTACTCCCCCTTCAAAAAATTGATAAAACTGGTTTATCGAGGAGATTCCAAGGAGCAGGGAGAGAAAGAAACTCAAAAAGTATTTGACGATTTGGCCGCAGGCAGCGATAATGGGCTTGAGATAAGCGATCCGTATAAGCCTTTAAATTCGGAAAAAAGAGGCTTATATCACACAAATATTCTTATAAAAGTTCCGCCGGATCTGCGCGTTGCCGATCTTTCAATTTTTCCGGTTCTGGGAAATCTGAAAAAGGGATGGGTGGTGGATGTTGATCCTGTTTCGACGGTCTGAATATAGATTTATTATTTATGAATTTGGCCAATAATACCCCTCTTAAAATTCTCAAATACCCTGATGATTTCCTCCGCCAAAAGGCGCGGGCTGTCAAAGATTTCAAAGATCCCCGCGTGGAGGGGCTGGTTTCAGATATGGCAAAAACCATGGAAACGGAAAAGGGAGTGGGTCTCGCGGCGCCGCAGGTCGGGTCGGATCTTCGGATTTGTCTCGCGAGGGTTGATAACACACTCTTCGCCTTGATAAACCCGGAAATTAAGGCTTATTCCCGGAAGAAAGAAATTTTTGAAGAAGGCTGTTTGAGTTTTCCGGGAAAATATTTTCCGGTTGAGCGGCCGGTGAAAGTGAAAATAAAAGCCCGGGACGTAAACGGAAAGAAAATGAAAATTAAGGCCGAGGGGCTTCTGGCGCGGGTGCTGCAACATGAGATCGATCATCTGGACGGAATTTTGGTTATTGATCGGGCGGTGAAATAAACTAATGCGAAGTAATCTAAGGTTCGACCTTAGCAGCGGCTAAGGTCGAACCTTAGAAAAAGACTTGAAAGCTAAAAAAGCAAAAATTATCTTTATGGGAACGCCGCCATTCGCGGCGGATATTTTAAGTGAAATGCTCAAAAACGGCTATAATATCACTTCTGTTTTTACTCAGCCGGACAAAAAAATCGGACGAAAGCGGGAGATTTCTTTTTCGCCGGTGAAAAAAATGGCGCTCGAAAATAAAATCAGAATATTTCAGCCGGACAGCCTAAAAAAAGGAGAAGCCGAGAAAAGCATAAGAGAAACCAATCCGGATCTGATTGTTGTAGCGGCCTACGGTAAAATTCTTCCCAAAGAAATTTTGGAAATTCCCCACTTCGGGTGTCTCAATATTCATGCGTCCCTCCTTCCGAAATTTCGGGGAGCGTCCCCCATTCAAAACGCGATACTGGCAGGCGAAAAGGAAACCGGCGTGACGCTGATGCTGATGAGCGAAAAAATGGATGCCGGAGACATTTTGGCGCAGAA
>JAVHPA010000101.1:0-1724 GCA_036170345.1 Candidatus Moraniibacteriota bacterium | reverse complement strand
AGTGGCGAAAAACCTGGAAAAGTTATAGAATATAACCAGAAAAAAGCTGTTCAAACCGGAAAAGGGGTGGTCTTTTTAAAAAAAGTTCAACTGGAAGGGAAAAAAGCGGTTGGCATGGATGATTTCCGAAGAGGCTATCCGAATTTCGCGATAGCTTGAAGAATTGTCAAAATATTATAAATATAATGAAAGAAAAAAAACAAAATAAAATTTTTATCATCGGTTTTGTCCTGATTGCGCTTATTATTATTTGGACATTGGCGCGGCCTTTTATCGGCGGACTTGGGAATAAGAAAGACAACCCTGAAAAGAAGATAAACGCGGAGATCCTGCGGGCGCCTTCAATAACTTCCGAAAATTTGTTCAATAAATTAAAGAATAAAGAAAAAATATTCGTTATCGATATGCGCCCGGCCGGCGATTTTGAAAAAGGGCATATTGTCGCGTCAGAAAACGCAAGCGCCGAAAAAATCAGCGGGGAGTTGCTGAAATCATCCGGAGCGGACAAAACTTCAGATATCATTCTTATGAATCAGGGCGAAAATATTTATGAAATGGCCCAAAAAACCAATGAATTAACAGCGGCGGGATTTCCCAACACCAAGTATTTGCAAGACGGAATGACTGCCTGGCAAAATCAGGGCTTTCCACTTGTTTCGAGCAGCAGTTCCGACGAGAACGCGAACAAGATAAAAAAAATAAGCATTAATGATCTGGTTCAGGATTTGAGTGCGGGCGGGGATATTGTTCAATTTTTGGACGTGAGGGGGAAAGCCGATTTTCAGGCAGGCCATATTGCGGGAGCGCAAAACGCGCCGTTCGCGGAACTGGAAAAAAATCAGGATGGAATATCAAAGGTAAAAAAAGTGGTTATATACGGCGGCAATGAAGACGAGGCTAAAAGGGCGGCGGTCACTTTGTTTGATCTGAATTTTTTTAACGCTTATGTTCTGGATGGCGGCCTTGACGCCTGGAAAACCGCGGGAGGAAAAATGGAATGAGACGAAATAATACAGAAAATAAAAAAAAGTTCCTGCATCATTTGGAACTTTTTTTATTGATTATCCTAGAATTTTAAATTTCGATATCTATTTCACGATTGCCAGGATATCCTCGTTTTTCACCAGCAAATATTCCTTCTCCCCTACCTTAATCTCATTTCCGGAATATTTAGAGTAGATGATCTTCTGGCCTTTTTTAACCTTGATTTTCTTGTCGTCTCCGATCGCGATAACCATTCCTTCCTGCGGTTTTTCTTCGCTTGTGTCAGGAAGAACGATTCCGCTGGCGGTCTTAGCATCGGCTTTCAGCGGTTCGATCAAGACATTTTCTCCCAAGGGTTGGATAGTCGGTGTGTTTTTCATATCAAATGAGATTAATGATTATTCATTTTCCAGTCTTCATTTTATCCTTTCGCTCGCGATCTGTCAATAATTTTGCCTATTTTTTATATCAGATTATTTTTTTCTCGATTTTATTTTTGTCTTCGGTTTCGGTTGCTGCTGGCGGATTCTTTCGGGAAAAGAAAAATATGTAAATGATCTCAAGAATGCCCAGCGTATTGAGAAGAAAAAGCGCCACAAACCAAATAATGCTCCGATTCCGAGCCGCCCTCCAAAGCGCCACTCCCTTCCAAGGCATAGTCCAGAGGATGATAAGGGCAATCAGCCATTGATGAGTGAGAAGATAATTGAGGAAAGAAATTTTCTGCATAGATGATTATA
>JAVHPA010000100.1:0-2199 GCA_036170345.1 Candidatus Moraniibacteriota bacterium | reverse complement strand
CATTTGAATTTGAAAATTCTGCTCATTTTTGAGCATATGCTTGATCCCGCGAAAAGCATACCGGAAACTATTGAAAAATTTGCGAATGTTATCCATAAAAAATTTTACTAATTACGAATACACTAACGCTCTACGAATATACAAATTACGAATAACACGAAATTTATTCGTATATTCGTATTTAATTCGTAATTCGTAAAGAATCGCAGACTTCGTCCTGGATCCCGTACATTTTTTCCCCGTGTCTCATTCCCAGGAGATGCAAAACCCCGTGCGACAACACAAAAGCCAGTTCTTTTTGAAAAGTAACTTCGTTTTTCTTTGCTTGAATCAGGATTATTTCAGGGCAAAGCGCCAGTTCCCCCTCCAGCGTTTTCCCTCCTTTATTATATCCCGAAGTGTAAATAAAGGAAAGTACATCGGTAGGCTTATTTTTTCGCCGGTATTTCCGGTTTATTTTCTTCATTTCTCTTTTTTCCAAAAAAACGACCGACACGGAAAAGTCCGGCGGTGCGGCCGAGAAAAATTTGATGGTTTTTCGGATTACATTTTTGATAAAATCCGCTTCTATTCTTTTTTTGGTTCGATTGGCGATTTCAATGGAAATTTTCATATGAATTTATAATATCCATAATTTCGCTAAAAGTAAAACCCCGCCCTTCGCGAAGGGCGGGGTCTCAAGAAAAATATTTTATCCCAATTCCTCTTCCACTATTTTTCGAACCGCGTTCCCGTCCGCCCGGCCTTTTGTTTGGGTCATAACCGCTCCCATCAGCTTGCCATATTCAGGTTTGCCGCTGATGGAAAGTTCTTTGATTTTTTTCCCGACAATTTTCCGCAATGTTTCTTCGTCCATTTGAGCGAGAGCGTATTTTTCAAGAATAGCCAGCTCTTTTTCTTCCTTTTCCGCCAAATCCGCGCGTCCGCCTTTTTGATACTGCTCGATCGAATCTTTTCTTTGCTTCATTTGCCGGCGAACAACCGCAACCGTTTCCTCATCGGCCAGATATTCCTTGTCTTTGGCGACTAGCTCAATTTGATGATTTTTCACCGCCGCGATAAGAAAGCGCAAAACGCCCACCCGATCTTTGTCGCCGGATTTGAGCGCGGTCTTGAGATCGGATTCAATACTTTGATGTAAACTCATAGTATTTTTGTTAGCATCCACTCTATTTATCGCTGATTTTCTTTTTCACTCTCTTGAGCGCTTCTTCGTCAAACTTTCCCATTTTTTTGAGTTTGTCCACTTCTTTTTTGACCCTAGACCGGTACATGGCGGATTCTCTCACTTGCCGGCGGCTTTGGGGCTTCGCGTAAAATCGGCCTTTGCGAGCCGACAGCAAAACACCGCTCTGCTGGACCCGCCGGCTAAAGCGCTTGATCAAGCTATCCGAGCTTTCCCGATCCTTTTTTTTGACTTCTACCATAAAAACCTCCTCTCTAATTTATACTGGCCTTATATCCTCTGACAATTTCGCTCCTCCAATAAGATGCAAATGAATATGCCCCACTTCCTGTCCTCCGTGCTCGCCGACCCGAATGAGAAGCTTATATCCTTTTTCGGAAATCCGCAAATCATCGGCTATTTTCTTGGCAGTTAATATCAGCTTTCCCATTAATAGCTCATCTGAACCGCTGATTTCCGTAACGCTTCCGATATGTTTTTTGGGAATCACCAAAACATGCACCGGCGCGATGGGATGCAAATCACGAAAAGCCACCACAAAATCATCTTCGTATAGAAACTCCGTCGGGATTTCTTTTCTGATAATTTTACAGAATATGCAATCCTCCATAATTCCTAATTTATTCTTACCACCATTCCGCCCATTTTCAGCCTCTTTTTCACTTCGTCAATCAGCTTATTGCCGTTGATAATTTCCTGGTTGCCGCTGGCCATATCTTTTATTATCACTGTTCCATCGAGCGCTTCTTTCTGGCCCAGAATCAAAGTGAGCTCCACTTTCAGGCGGTCAGCCACTTTGAGCTGCGATTTGAGGCTCCCCCGCCCGAAACTTTCGGCCACCATTATGCCCGAGCGCTCCAGCGTTTCGAACATGCGCAGGCTTTTTTTCTTGGCAAAAATTCCTAGTTGCGCGAGATATACCCGGGGCTTTTGCTCTTTGTAAGTTTTGGCTCCCAATTTTTTCATTTCGAGAACAAGCCGGTCCAATCCCAGACTAAAACCGACCGCCGGCG
>JAVHPA010000099.1:0-2264 GCA_036170345.1 Candidatus Moraniibacteriota bacterium | reverse complement strand
ATGCTGTCGTCCTCGCTGTCGCCCACCGGCGTTTCGATGGAAACAGTTTCCTGGGATATTTTCATGATGTGGCGAACTTTATCCACTTCGATTCCCATTTCCGCCGCGGTTTCTTCCGGCAGAGGGTCGCGCCCCAGATCTTGAACCAGCCGGCGGGTGGCTTGGGTATATTTATTGATCGTTTCCACCATATGGACCGGAATGCGAATTGTTCTGGATTGATCGGCCAGTGCTCTCGTGATAGCTTGCCTGATCCACCAAGTAGCATAAGTAGAAAATTTATAGCCTTTCCGATAATCAAATTTCTCCACGGCCCGAAAAAGTCCGATGTTGCCTTCCTGAATCAGATCAAGAAGCGACAAATTGGTGCTTCGTCCGACATATTTCTTGGCGATGCTCACCACAAGGCGCAAATTAGCTTCGGTGAGTTTTTGCTTGGCCGCCAAATCTCCTTTTTCGATCCGCTTTGCCAGCGATACCTCTTCCTCCCCTTTAAGGAGCGGGACTCTCCCGATTTCCCGCAGATACATCTGGACCGAATCGGAAGAAACGTCGCCCAGATCGAGGGGGATATCAATATTTTCCACTTTTTTCTCTTTCTTCTCGGTTTCTTTTTCAATTTCTTCCTTCAGAACTTCATCCGAACTGATGATCTTGATACCCTGGTGCTCCAGTTTCTCATATAGTTTTTCAAGCACGCCCAAATTCTTCTCCACTTCCGGAATGATGTGCAGAATTTCGTCTTCAGTCACAAAACCTCTTTGCTTTCCCAGCCGGATGAATTCATCGGTCCGGCTTTTTTCTTTTTCTTCGCCGGGAGACATTTTTTCGGTCTTTCCAGTCTTGGCTTTGCGAAGGATTTTCTTTTTCGACTTTTCCTTTCCCGCCTGCAACGCTTTGCGTAGCATTGCGGGCAGGTTTTTCTTCTTTGTCGATCTTCCGGACTTAGTAGGTTTTTTCCCTTTCTTTGGCGCGCGTTTTTTTGACGAAAAAGATTTTTTTCTTTTCTGCCTGACTTTCTTCACTGCTGTTTTCTTCTTCTTTTTCTTTTTTCTGGGCATAATAATAAAAAGTTAATTTTCGAGAAATATTTGATCTTTGATCTTTCTCCTATATTTCTATTCCGGAAGCTAAATTCTGAAACTCATTCACCAATCTTTTGACCGTTTCCTTGTCACCCGCCCTTTCCGCTTCCTTTATATCTTGAGTGATCTCAATGATTTTTTCTTTGATATACATTTTTTTCAGCCTCTCGAGGCACGTTTTCAACTCTTCCGCCGGATCGAAGAAGCGTTGGCTGTCTGTTCTGGCTTCTGCTTCCACTTCGGCTTCAAAAACTGCCTCGTCAATAAGTTTGTTAGTTTCATAATCGGAAAAAACACTCTTGATCTTCGTAGGATCATAGTCCTCTTTTCCTTCGATTATCGCCGAAAGGATGCTTTTTTCTTTTTTCCCGGAAAAATAATCCGGCCTTATTTTTTCTGCTTGACGCCTCCCTTCTTTCGGGAAAGCCAGAAGGAGGCCGATAATTCTCTTTTCATGGGCATGCTCTTTTTTTTCCGGCTTTTTCTCTTCTTCCCTCCGACCGTCTCCGCTTTCTTTTTTTTCTTTCTTGGCCTGCTCCAGCACCCCGGCGAGAACCTTTTCTTCGGTGCCCAATTTTTCAGCTAAAATTTTGAGCCAGTGGGACTGCTCTACAGGACTGGAAATGTCTTTGACGACATTCAGCAGTTCTTTGGCAATTTTTTTCTTTCCTGTCGGATCTTTCGAATCGTATCTTGAAAATGTGTCTTCGAAATAATATTCGATCAAACCACGGGCCTCCAGAACCGCTTTTCCCCAAATTTTCTTGTCCTCCCGGATGACATCGGCCGCATCCTTCCCGCCGGACAGCAAGACTATTCTAACATTTAAATCATTTTCAAGACAAACGCGGGCGCTTTTTTTGGCCGCCGCCTGTCCCGCCGAATCCATATCAAAAGCCATTTTGAGATTTTCCGTGTAGCGTTTGATTATCTTTATCTGGTCATATGTCAAAGCCGTTCCGGAAACCGCGACCGTATTCCTCAAGCCGGCTTGATGCGAGGCGATCACATCCATATTTCCTTCGACCAGAATGACTTCGTCTCTTTTCTTGATTTCCGTTTTGGCCAGATGCAGACCGTAAAGAGTTTTGCTTTTATCGTATAGCTCTGACTGGGGCGTATTGATATATTTGGCGTTTTTTTCGTCGCCTCCCGGAGCCACACGGGCTGAAAAGCCGA
>JAVHPA010000098.1:0-2269 GCA_036170345.1 Candidatus Moraniibacteriota bacterium | reverse complement strand
AATCGATTCCCGGCATATCCTCTTCGGGAAATTGCAGCCCCATATCCAAAATTATTATGTCGCCGCCATATTCAAACAGCGTCATATTGCGTCCGACTTCTTCATTTCCTCCCAGAGGAATGATGCGCAAACCGCTTTTTGGATCGCCTTGTGACATCGGAACTTTATTCGATTGTTCTCTTTTTTTGGCGTTTCGCGCCAAAGGTCTTTGCCGCCTTGAACGAGGCAGCGCGTTTGTTTTGTTAAACATATTTTTTAGAAGATTTATTAATTTAGATTAGTGCCTTGGGGGAGACTCGAACTCCCAATCCCTTGCGAGAACATGGTCCTGAACCATGCGCGTATACCAATTCCGCCACCAAGGCAATTTATTTTTTAGGAGTTAGCGCGCCTGCCTACCGGCAGGCAGGTCTGCCAGCTTGCCCGCCGATGAGGCGGGTTCTGCCACTCACCCAAAAGAAACCAAACACCCTAAAAAGGGCTTAAATTCAAGAAATTTGAAACATTTACCAAGTTCTTTGGCTTTTTGTGTTATTAGGAAGAAGTAGCTTATTAATGATATATTATAGTACTGTTAATTTATTTTGTCAAGAGATCCTTCAATTTCTCCACCATTTCGACGGGAGTAGGATCGACGCCGTATTCCAGCGCCAAGTAATATGATGCCCAGCATCCGATCTGCAGTGTTCCAAAAATTCGGAAAAGGATATCGCCTTCAGGCATATCAATAATAGTAGTCTCAATTCCATAATCCTTCAAAACATTTGAAGTAACCTCGATCCTTTTTAGATTTCTAGGATGATCAAAGTTGTCCCTTATAACCAGAAGATGAAATTTTCCTTGAGGATTTGTAAAACCAATCATCTCGTTATGGTTCAGCTCTGGAAAATAATTCCAAAACGCCGGTGTTTTCGAGTTTTCATTGAACATTATCTTCCAAATCATGGCAAGTGACTTATATTTTGTGGAAGCGTAAACGATCGGGGTCTTTTCTTTTATAATTTTGGCAATTTCTTGGCCTTGAGATCTAAACTTATCAAAATTTTTTCTAAGCTCTGATGAATATTTATCAAAATCTGCTTTTTTGTCCTCAACCATGCCGCAGTTCGTGAGAATGCCATAAAGCACCGCAAAATTATAAGGGCTCGCGATGCGAGGTTGGATTCCTTTTGGCAAAACAGCGCAGGGAATATTGTTTTTTTCGCACATTTCAAGAACTTTTCCGCCGGAAGCTATCGCGACGCAAGGCAGATCGTTTTTTATCACTTCCTGAAATGAAGCGACCGTTTCTTCTGTAGTGCCCGAATAGGATGATATGATGTTCAAAGAATTTTTATAAGCTTCCGGGGGGAGACGGTAGAATCTGTTTTGATATACCGCGAATCTTTGGTTGGCGTCGGGATTACTGAAAAATAAATCATTGATATACATTCTTAAAATATTTGCGGGCCAAGCAGAGCCGCCCATGCCTGAAACGGTAATTGATTGAAACTTTCCATCAACTTTCACGCCCTTGGATATCTCCAGCCCTTCAACTAATTGATCCGGCCATTTTTCAATGTCCGAGTATAGGTTTTCTTTATCGATTTTATCTTGCATTTTAATTTAAACCTAGTATTTATTTTTTTATCCTCTTCGTCTTCACATACCACTTAGCCACGTTGGTAAATCTTTTGTCGGGAGTCGTCACGGCGTTTATATCCACTCCCTGCACCTTCTTGCTGGTTACGTAAAGATAATTCGGGCTATAAAGAAAAGCCGCTGGCGCGTCACTCGCCACATCCTGCTGGAATTTCTTGTATAAATCCAAACGGCTGGCCGGATCCATTTCCTGCCTTATTTTTTCCAAAAGCTTGTCGACGTCCGGGTTATTATAGAGCGCCAGATTCATCCCCGGATCATGCGTCTGGGATGAATGCCAGAAGGCAAACGGATCGGGATCAACTCCGAGCATCTGGCCGAAAAGCAAAGCTTCGTATTCGCGCGGACGGATGAAGTTTTGCTGGATGTCCGCCACTGGAAGAGACTCATAATCAACTTTGGCTCCGACCGCCGCCCATTCCTGCTTGAGCATATCCGCCGTTTGCATCAGATCCGGCCAGTCCGTCGTTTCCATCTTGAATTCAAGCGCCTGGCCATTTTTCGCCCGGAATCCATCGCTTCCTTTCTTCCAGCCGTCATCGTCCAAAGTTTTATTGGCTTTTTCAACATCAAAAGAAAACTTTTTGACGTCATCCAATCAAACAATTGATAATCAATTATTTATATT
>JAVHPA010000097.1:5710-10725 GCA_036170345.1 Candidatus Moraniibacteriota bacterium | reverse complement strand
CGCGGGTATATTCGAAAGCGTTTAAAAAGTGAACCATGACCAGAAGCTGTGGTTTTTGGACAAGATTCTGAAATTTTTTCATAACGATCTCAAAAATAAAAAAATCGCGATTTGGGGGCTATCCTTCAAAGCGGAAACGGATGATGTCCGGGACGCGGCTTCTTTGTTCTTCTGCGACGAATTTGCCAAGAGGGGAGCGAAAATGAATGTTTTCGATCCGGAGGCGATGAAAAGTTTTGAAAAAATGTTTGGAAAAAACAAAGCGATAAGCTATTCAGAAAACGAATACGAGGCCGCCAAGAACGCTGATTTTTTGGTAGTTTTGACGGAGTGGATGCAGTTCAGGGATCCTGATCTTGAAAGGCTCAAAAAGGAAATGAAAAAACCGGTCATATTCGACGGAAGGAATTTGTACGACCCGGAAATTATGAAAGAAATCGGCTTTAAATATTTTTCAATTGGAAGATAAAAAAATGCTTTGTTAACTCACTTTTCAGCCTTCAAAAAATTGTTCATCCCGCACTGGAAATATTTATGCGTTGCGCGGGAAAAACCGGCTTCCCGGCACCAGTCAAGAAGGATAATTTTACTGAAATAGTTTCTATGATCCCGTATTTCCGCTTGGCTAATCAGGTTCAGCCGGAACGCCAGAAATTCGAGAACCGGTTTGGCGCGAAAAGTTGGCGCCGTGAGGAGCATTGTTCCGTTTGGCTTCAAAACTCGAAATATTTCGCGCAAATTCTCCAGTGGATTTTCCAGGTGTTCAAGATTTGCGAGAGTTATGACGACATTGAATTCTTCATCCGGGAACGGCAAATGTAGGTTCAAGTCGTGCCTCAAGAGCTTTATTTTCTCGCTTTTGGCGTCTTCGTTTACCGAAAGATCAATTCCGACGGCGCTTTTGATATGAGGTTCGATATTTTTGAGAATTTTTCCATCGAAGCCGCATCCGATGTCCAAAACCCGGGAACCATGCGCGATATGGGGAAGAATTTTCCGGAATCTCCAGTAGCGTAAAAACTTTTCCAAATATGGCTCCTTATTTTCAAAATGCGCCCATGGTCTTTGGGTCATAGGAAAAGATTATACCGAATTATGCGCCAAATGAATTTATCCCTTGAAATTAAGCTCTGAAGCTATTATATTATAGCAAAAAAATGGCAAAGGGCAAGAAAAAAACCGGCACACGGCCGGAATTCTTCGTAAGTTTTCTAGGCGAATTTTTCTTCCAGTTTCTCCACGCGATATATAAGGTCGTTGTGGGAAAATTTGTCTATTTTCTTATTGATTTCGGCCTTGATGTTTTTGACGTTTTCGTCGATGGTTTCAATGCTGGAGTTGAGAGTCAAAAACTCATTTTGGACATTGGTGGCCAGTTCTTCAATCTTTTTGTCCATTAATTTGTCCGACTGGTCGAATCTTTTATCGATTTTTTCAAACCTCTGATCGACCTGTTCGAATCCCTTTGTTACTATTTGAGCCAAATCGCCCATTGTCATTTCTTTTTCTGCCTGGTTATTTTTCCCCTCCATTTTTTTTGTTCTCAATTATTATCAGCTTCTTATTCCTGAGTATTTTTAGTATAGGCTGACTGCAAACAGAACAGAATTCAAAAGAATCAAAGGTTCTTTTGTTATTGTATGCCAGATGAAGAGTCTCTGCGTCTCGTGCTATCGTTTTTTTACAAATATCACATTTGGTAATTCTCATAATTGAATTATACCGCTTCGCTTTTTTAGTGTCAAAGTTGCTATTTTAGCAAATTATATTTCACCACGCACCACGCCGCTTCCATGCCGTCTTTCCAGTTGATCTTCTTTCCTTCGGCATAAGTCCGGCCCGAATAGGAAATACCGACTTCATAAACCCGGCATTTGTTTCGGCGGACAAGTTTGGCGACTTTTGCGACGAGCTCCGGTTCGATGCCGAAGCGTTTTGATTTCAGTTTGGGCGCGATCTGGTCCAAAATTTCTTTTGTGAAAGCCTTGTATCCCGATTCCATATCAGTCAGATTCAGATTCGTCAGCATATTAGAAAGGCCGGTCAGGAACTTATTTCCCAGAGAATGCCAGAAATATAGCACCCGATGGGGGCGGTGGCTCAAGAAGCGGGAGCTGAAAACCGTGTCCGCTTTTCCGTCCAGAATCGGTTTCAAAATTTCACAATATTCTTGCGGGTCGTATTCGAGATCAGCGTCCTGGATCAGAATTATATCGCCGGTCGCGCTCTGGAAGCCGGTGCGAAGCGCCGCGCCTTTGCCCCGATTTTTTTCGTGATGCAGAATTTTGTGCATATCTGCGTATTTTTCGAGGATTTCTTTCGATTTATCCCGACTGCCGTCGTCCACGAGGATTATTTCTTTTTCCAGACCAAAAACATCCGCGTTTTCCACCGCAACGATGATTTTTTCCAAAGTTTTTTCTTCGTTATATATCGGGACAACAATGCTGATTTTGGAAAATTTGCTCATTTCTTGATAAAATTATTTACCGTTTTCCCGAAACCATTCAAAAGTCTTTCGGATTCCGTTTGGAAAATTTGTTTTCGGCGACCAGCCAAAGTTTTTTTTGATTTTCGCGAAACTCAAACAGCTGGCTTTTTGTTCGCCAATTTTGGCCGAGCCGTGGGATTCTTTGAATTTGTCGCCGAAATGACGATTGATCTCCCGGAACAATTGGTTCACATCTGTTTCTTTTCCGGCGCCGACGTTATATATTCCCGTTTTCTGGAAATTTTTGAGAGCAAGAAGATTCGCGTTTACGACATCTTCAACAAAAACATAATCCCGGGTTTGCCGGCCGTCGCCGTTGATGACCGGCTGTTCGCCTCTGAACATTTTATTGAGAAAAATCGCTACCACTCCCGCCTCGCCGTGGGGATTTTGGCGCGGACCGAAGACATTGCCGTAGCGGAGGGAAACGGAATTGAGCCCGTGGATTTCGCGGTAATAATTCAGGAATTTGTCGATGGTCAGTTTCGCAATTCCGTAAGGAGAAAGCGGCCATTCGGATTCTTTTTCGCCGGTCGGTCGATTCTTCGTATCGCCGTAAATAGCGCCTCCCGTTGAGGAGAAAATGAACTTTTTCACTTTGTATTGGCTCGCCAGCTTAATCAGGTTTATGCCGGCCAGGATATTGCTGTTGGCATCGAAGACCGGATCGGCGACCGATTTTCTAACATCGATCTGCGCGGCCAGATGGAAAATGACTTCCGGCTTTCCTTTTTTTATAATCGCTTCAATTTTTTTGTGATCGGTCAGGTCGGTTTTATGGAATTTCGCTTTCGGATTCACGTTTTTCTTGAATCCGGTGCTCAAATTATCAATCACAAAAACTCTGTGATTTTTTTTGATCAGGGCATCGATGAGATGCGAGCCGATGAAGCCGGCGCCTCCGGTGACAAGTATTTTCATAATATTATGCTAGCGGTCTAAGGTTCAACCTTAGGCGCTCCTAAGGTTGAACCTTAGAAAAAATTAGTTATTTAATTTTCCAAATTCCAGTATATGTTATTTGTTGAATATTAGTAGCTACTTTCAAAATTCCCGGCCGGGACTCGAGATAATTGTTATCCACAGCCACTACTTTATATATATTCTGATTCATGTTCTTGATCAGGTCGGAATACCATACTTTTTCGTTTGTGGGAGGAGCGATGAGATAAATATGGCCATAGCGCGACTGGTCAATCGCCTTGAGATCATCGGCATTCATGAAATAAACCGCCTGCCTGTTATATAGGGACGCCAACGGTTCGCTCATGAGAGACCACCCGCTTCCGGTGGCCAGGCGATCGACCAAAAGCAGATCATGGGATCCGAAATCCCGGGAAATTTTTTCGATCTGGGGCAAAAGAGCTTTGTTTTCCGAAGTTTTCAAAAAAATGCCGCTCACGAAACTATTCGCGACAAGGAGGATGGCGAGGGTGAAATAAAGAAAAGATTTGTGGTAAAAGAATTTTTCTAGCGCGTAAAGGCTGTAAAAAATGAGGAGAGGAAAAACCGCGAAGACATAGCGGCGCAGCATCCAGGGATCGTCGAGAGTGATGAGGGGAAGAAAAAGATAGATCAGGGCCGGAAAGAGCAAGAGAAGAGGAACGAATTCGATCTTGAGAAAAAATTTTCGGAAATTCCAGATGAAATAGATTATGGCCAAAAGTCCGCCGACGATATAGACCAAAATATTATAGTTCAGGAAAATGACGAGGAGATGCGAGTATAAGTTGGCCGATGGTTCGGAATCTTTCGAAGAGCCGGGCAGAAATGTTTTGACGATGTTCTTCAGGCTGTCGAGAAGCGCCGGATAATTGAGAAAAAGATAAAGAAACAGGAAAAAAGCAAGAAAAATATAGAGATACTTATGATATTTTGGCTTTAAGATTCTATATTTCCGCGCCAGAAGGTAGACATAGCCGAGGGCGAGCAAAAGAAAAATTATTCCCTCGATTCGGGTAAGCGCCGAAAGAGAAAAAGCGGCCAGGGACAGATATAGATAAAAAGGTCCGACCTTGGAACCGGAAAAGGTCGGACCTTGGTTGCGAAGATAATAAATCAAAAACAAGATTCCCGCCCAGACGAGAAAAAGCATATATGTTTCCGTAAGAGTATATTTGGCAAACCAGAGAAACGGAAAAAAAGACGCAGCCAGCAGATATCCGAAAAAAGAAATCCACTTGGAAAAAAATTCCCGCAAGATCAGCCAAAAAATCACAAGAAAAAGAAAGAGGAAAGGCCAATTCGCGTATTGGATTCCCGTAAGGCCGAAAATGCCATAGGCCGCGGCGAGATATGAGGTATAGGCGGCCGGAAAGCGGGAAACGAGTTTTCCATCTTTGGTATAGTCAAAGCCTGGATAGTTAAGCGCCTTTCCCGGGCCGTATTTTTTGAAAAGATCCTTTGAAACGGGAGTGGAAAATTTCAATTGATGATTTTGGGAGAGGTATATGGCGGCGGTCGAGATCGCGCCCTGGTCCCGTCCGCCGAAAACGGTCGGGGTGGCGAAATAGCAGGTGGCGAA
>JAVHPA010000097.1:0-5610 GCA_036170345.1 Candidatus Moraniibacteriota bacterium | reverse complement strand
GGCCAATATCGCGCTGACGACAATTGACAGAACAGCCGTTTCGAAGTAAAATGCTCCCATTACGGTCAAAAAAAGAGTCAGCCATCCGAAAACCAAAAAAAACAGCACTAAAGCCAAAAATGACTTTTGAATTCGCATATTAAAGCTCATAATTTTTTTTGCCTTTAATCCACTTATAGGTTACCATATAAAAATGAATGAAGCCAGTCAAAAAATAGGCTTATCCGTCGTCGTTCCGCTCTGTAATGAAGAGGGGAACGTGCGGGAACTGCATCAAAAAATAGTAGAAGCCTGCCAATTGCTCGGCATGCCTTTTGAGATCATTTTTATTGATGACGGCAGTGCGGACAAAACCAATGAAATTTGCCGGAATCTGTCGCCGCTCAAGCTGATCACTTTCCGCAAATGGTTCGGGCAGACGGCGGCGCTTGACGCGGGGATCAAAAATTCAAGCGGAAATGTGATTATTACCATGGATGGTGATCTTCAGAACGATCCGGCGGACATCGGGAAATTACTTGAAAAGCTTGACGAGGGGTATGATGTCGTTTCCGGTTGGAGAAAATTCCGAAAAGATCCTTTCATGAAAAGATTTTTCTCGCGGACCGCGAATGTTTTGCGAAAAATTCTGATTGATGATGGCATTCAGGACTCGGGCTGTAGTCTCAAAGCATATCGCAGGGAATGTTTTGATGATGTCGATCTTTTTGGCGAAATGCACCGTTTTATTCCGGCGCTTCTCAATATCCAGGGCTTTAGGATAGCGGAAGTTCCGGTCAGTCACCACCCAAGAAAGCACGGCGTGACAAAATATAACTGGAAGAGGGGGGTCAAAGGATTCGTAGATATGATAAGCGTCTGGTTTTGGAAAAAATACGCGAATCGTCCCCTGCACTTGTTCGGCGCGGGCGGGTTGTTTGTTTCTGGGATCGGCGTCCTCATCACGGTTGTGCTTGCTGTTGCAAGAATTTTCTATAGCGTGCCGATGTCGGGCAAAATCTGGCCGCTCGTCGCGATTTTTATGATACTGATGGGTATTCAACTCTTTATTTTCGGCCTTTTAGCCGATATTGTCGTGAAAAACTATTACAAGACCCAAGGGAGGATGAACTATAAAATAAAAGAAATCAAGGAGAATTCCTAAAGTTTAGCTTTAGGAGCTCCTAAAGCTAAACTTTAGGAATATGAGAGAAAAAATTGTCACAATCCTATTTTTTTTTGTCATTGTCGCAACGAGCTTTTATTTTGGATTTCATCGCCTCGAGAATTTTTCCGGTGTTGACGAGCCGTATTGGACGTATGGCCGGGTTCCCAACTTCTGGAATGCTATAGGCAAAATGAAGTGGAAGAATACGAACATATCCGACAAACCCGGCGTGCCCCTGGCGATCGTTTCCGGAGCCGGGCTCCCGTTCATCGGTGAAAATCCAAAAGATCTCAAGTCTTTGCGATACGAATCGAAAACCCCGGACGAACTCCAAAAAATCCGTAACATCTATTTCGATCTGCGCCTGCCCGTTTTCCTTTTCACTCTGGCGATGCTTTCCGTCTTTTATTGGCTCATCAAAAAACTTCTTGGAAAAAATACTGCGAGATTTTCGCTGATATTTATTGGCTTCTCCCCAGTTCTTCTGGGCATTTCCCTCATCATCAACGCGGACGCAATGCTCTGGATTTTGACGGCGCTTTCCACCTTGAGCCTTTTTGTTTTTCTTAAAAACAACGAAAGAAAATATCTAATCCTTTCCGGATTTTTTCTCGGACTTTCGGTCATTACTAAATACGTTGCCAACATTCTTTTTGTTTATTTCTTTCTTGTTTTTCTTTTGGAATATATATTTTATGCTCACCAAAATATCAAAATTGCCCAGTATTTAAAACAGGCGCTCGTGAGCTATCTTATTCTTTTAGGGACAGCCATGGCGACGGCTTTTGTCTTTTTTCCGGCAACCTGGGTCAAATTTTCTGTTCTCATAAACGCCACTATCGGGAATAAAGTTTTTTCTTCCACGTGGCCCCTGTTTGTTGGACTTATAGCTCTTCTAGCACTTGACACTTATGCCTTGAATGCAAAATTTTCAACCATAATATTCGGTTTTTTCGCAAAATATAAATTAATGATAGCAAAAGCTTTCGCGGCTTTATTCCTCTTGCTTTCTGCTTTTGTTTTTTTGCATGTTTACGGGCATGTTCATATTATCGATATGCAGGCGCTTATTTCGCAGCCCAAAGGGCTTGGGCAGGGCAACGTTTTGCAAAAATACGGCGGCGCGCTTTCTTCCGATCTCTACAGCCTGCTTTTCAGCATTTCACCGCTCATTCTCCTGTTCATTCTGTTTGCGGTTATCAATTTTTTCACAAATATAGAGCTGAAGCGCGATACAATCACCGCGGTGTATATCATTATTTTTATTTTTATCTTTTATCTCGGCAACGCGGTAAACTCGGTGATTGCGACGGTGAGATACCAGATCATAGTATATCCGCTGATTTTTGTAGTGGCGGCTTTCGGTGTTTCCCAATTCTTTGAAATAAAAAAAGTCAAGAAAAATATCCCGCTTCCGGCAATATACCTCGCATCAATAATCATACTCTTTTTCAGTCTGCAAGGCGTAAAGCCGAACTTTCTGGCGTATGCATCAGAAATTCTGCCGAAGAATTTCATCGTGAATCTCAAGGGGATGGGGGAGGGAAGTTTTGAAGCCGCGAGCTGGCTCAACAGCCTGCCCGGCGCCGAGAATATGAACATTTGGTCGGACAAGGGCGCGGTTTGCGAGCGCTTTACGGGAAATTGTTTCATTGATTTCAAAAAACAAACTTTTGAGCAAAATAAATTCGACTATATTGTCGTATCCACCGATCGCCGCTCCCGCAGCCTCAAGATGTCAAACTCAATCAAAAATACAGTAAATTTCAAGGATGTCTATGCCAGCAACAATTATTCATTCAATATCTTGATCGACAACAATCCCAACGATTTTGTGAAAGTTTTCAAAGCGTCCGAATTTATTAACCAATAAGCGAATTGTATCTCATATGGATATAAAAGAATGGATCGATGAATTTGTCGAAAAAATACTCGGCCGAAAGATCAATAAAGGGATGCTGCAATTTTTTCGGTATCTCATATGCGGGGGGATTGCGACGGTTTCGGATATGACCGTGCTGTATTCTTTTACCCACTTTTTGCATATCAATTATCTTATTGCGGCCGCCTGCGGATTCATTACCGGCATAACTATCAACTATTCCCTTAATATTATCCTGGTTTTCAAGAGCAGCGGTGAAATAAAAAAAGAGTTTCCTATTTTTGCGCTCATTGGCATCGGGGGGCTTCTTTGGACGGAAATTATCCTCTGGATACTGGTGGACAAACTGCATTTTTATATAATGGTTGCCAAGGTGGTGGCGATCATTCTGGTTCTTTTTTGGAATTTTTTCATGCGAAAAAAATTTGTTTTTCCTATGGGATCAATTTCAGAGGAAAAAATTGAAAAAATATGAGAATATTGACAATTGCGGCGACTCCCTTCTTTTCCGATCGCGGCTGTCACATGAGAATATATAACGGTGCCAAATATCTCGAGAAATTTGGAGCCAAAGTGAAAATATGCACTTATTTTTCGGGCGAGAGCGTGGGTGATCTTGATATTGAAAAAATCAAAAAAGTCGGATGGTACAAGAGAACCGCCCCGGGATTTTCTTGGGGAAAATTTTGGCTGGATATAAAATTGATCTTTTTATGCCGAAGAGCGATAAGAATGTTCCGGCCGGATATCATCCATGCCCATATGTATGAGGGACTGGGTGTCGGCTATGTGGCGAAAAGGCTGGCTTTCAGGAATGTGCCCATAGTTACTGATGTGCAGGCAGATCTGGACGAGGAGTTTAGGAATTATAACAGGGAGAATTATGTAGCCCGTCGGATCTTCGTTTGGCTTTCCAGAAGGCTGATCAACCGATGCGATTGGCTGGTGTTGAGCAGCGAAAACGTGAGGCCGAAAATGGAGAAATTGTATAGGTACAAAGACAGAATTTCCATTATTCGGGACGGCATTGATCTGGATTTTTTCAGAAATATTCCGAAATTGACGGAAGTTGAGCAGAGAAAGATCGAAGAAATAAAAAAATGGAAAGAAGACAAAAAATTGCTGGTATATATCGGCGGGTTGAGTGACAATAAGGGCGTCGGGGAGTTGCTAAGAATATTTTCGAATTATATTTTGTCATTCCCGCGAAAGCGGGAATCCAGCGGTTGGAAACTTTTAATAGGTGGTTTTGGCAGCGACGAAGAAAAATATAAAAAATATATTACCGAAAATAATCTCGAAGACTCGGTGTATTTTGCCGGAAAAGTAAAATATTTTTCTTTGCCGGCCTATCTGGCTCTGGCGGATGCTGCTATCGATCCCAAAAACGGCAGCACGGAAGGCAGCGGAAAACTGGTCAATTTGATGGCCGCGGGGCTTCCGATAATTTGTTTCGAGAACGATTTCAACCGATCGAGATTGGGCGAAAAAGGATACTATATGAAATCCTTCGGCGATCTCGACAGTGTTCTGGCGAATATCAATGGCAAAGAAAAAATCGACTATAATCTGAAAAATGTCAGCCAAGGGAAAGAAGCCCAAAAACTCATGAGCATTTTCCGCCTGCTGACAAAATAATATGAAGACTTTGTTAATAAAAGCGGGAAAGGCATTCAGCACTTTAAGGCGCGAAGGGCCTATCAAGGGAGGAAAACGGGTGGCTAGCGCTTTTTTCGCAATGTTCGGAAAAGTCGGATCTGGAGATATTTTGTTCATAACGGGCGGTGTCGGGGATAGCGCGCGATACAGGTCCTGGCGCCAAGCGGAAGAGCTGGCAATCCACGCTTTTCGATGTTCAGTAACTGTGCAGGACAATCCTTTTCTTCCACGTTATGCGGACAAGTTCAAGATATTCATTTTTCATAGAGTCCTCTATACTCCAGTGGTGAAAAAGCTGATTGAGCGGGTAAAAGCGCAAAAAAAAGAAATCATTTTCGAAACCGATGACCTAGTGTATGATCCCGCATACTTGAAGCATATGGACTATTTCAAGAAAATGAACAAGTTCGAAAAAATGCTCTATGAAAACGGAGTGGGCGGCGAAATTCTCAAGGATGATTATGTGAAAATATGCGTGACGACAACTTCTTTTTTGGCCAAAAAATTGAAAGAATACGGAAAGCGGGTTTTTGTTTCGAAAAACAAATTGTCAAATTATGACGTGGAGTTAGCGGAGAAAATTTTAAAAGATAGAAGTGTATTTTGTCATCCCTGCGAAGGCAGGGATCCAGAAAAAAATAAACTAGATTCCCGCTTTCGCGGGAATGACAATTGTGTAGTGAAAATCGGCTATTTTTCCGGCACAGCAAGCCACGACAAGGATTTTGAGACCGTGAAAGACGCGCTGAGTGATATTCTTGAAAAGTATCCCCAAGTAGAATTGCACCTTTTCGGACCGCTTGAAATTGACCATATATATGATAAATTTAGCCATCGCGTCAAAAAGCACCCATTTGTTTCGTGGGAAAGACTGTTAATTGATTCTTCTCGGAACGTATCCTGCGCAATCCGCACTCTCGTA
>JAVHPA010000096.1:0-2273 GCA_036170345.1 Candidatus Moraniibacteriota bacterium | reverse complement strand
AAGCGGCAAAAGTTTTTCGTCCGCGAACAGATTTTTCTTGAATATCTTGAGGAGCTCCTTTTTGGTGATAAAGGGAGCCAGCACAAGAAATACAAACGCGCATTTCGGGCATTCTCCGCACCATGGATAATTTAGCCCTCGCTCGGCAGCTTTATGTCGCTTATTGCAACTAGAAAAAAATGGAAAATATTTTTTATATTCCGCAAATATTTGAGCGATTCGGATCTCGTGAAATGGACGTATTAACGAGAAATAGATGACATCGGAAGTTATATACTTTTTCACATAATCTTGAAACATCGTCTCAAATTCAACTGATTTGCTCCATTGGTGATTTATGATTTCTCCTTTATGTTTAATATTTCCAAAATTGCTGCTATGCTCATTTCCCACTATTACATATTTATATCCGTATAGTGCCGCTGATAATAGACCAAGAAAAGCAAAGATTGCAGAAATAGGAATATGTCCATTATATCCGCCCTCATGGGATTCAGACATTTTTTTGTCAACAAATCGTCCTATTCTTAGCGTCGGAGAACCAATTTGTCTGACCACATTTCCATCAACATTATCTTTTTTGCCATGCTCCACAAGAAAAGAGGTAGTCGAAAAACCACGCAGAAGTTCCGCAACTACGATCGAATCCTTCCCTCCACCGATCCCGAGCAGCGCCCGATCCGTAACTTTTACATCAATTGGCTGAGTTTTTATTTTGGCATACGGAAATTTCGCAATTTTCTTTGGATCAAGTTTGTTTCGATACAAGAATTCTCCCAAACCTTTTCGGTAAACCGTGTTCCAAAAATCCGCCTGATCCTTTGAAAGCTTGAAAGGCAATATTATTTTCGGCGGACAATATAGTTTGTAGTAGCTGATTCCCAAAATGAGATGCAGCGGCTCGAGAAACTTTCGCAGCGTTTCCCGCGAAATATTTTTCGGAGCCTTAGGGAGAATTATGATTTCAGTAAAATCCAAAGGATCACGGTTAAAAAAATCGATTCTGTAATCGAAATCAATCTTCGGCGACTTGGGGTAAAATTTATACCCAAGAAAAATAAAATATTTAGCTTTTGGCTTCATGATTTTCTCTACGAATTACGAATACGCTTCGCTCTACGAATATACGAAATACGAATGAAAATATATTCGTACATTCGTACAGATTCGTAATTCGTAGAGACTACCCCGTGATGAACTCTCCCGCCATCTCCCCTGTCAATTTTCCGCCAAGCATTGCGGGCTTCCCGTTGACTATCACCTCGCTTAAACCTTGCGAATATTGATAAGGATTTGCAACCGTCGCCCTGTCTGTAATTTTATCCGCGTCAAAAACAATAAGATCGGCCATATAACCTTTTTTGATCACGCCCCTTTTCTCGAGGCCAAATTTATTCGCCGGAAGACTGGTCATTTTCCGGATTGCTTCTTCAAAAGTCAGCAATTTTTCCTCCCGGACATATTTGCGCAGAACCCGCGGAAAAGTCCCGAAACATCTCGGGTGAACCAGTTCCCCGCTGTTTTTATGGGAAACGCCGTAACCGGCTCCGTCTGAAGCGATCATAGACAACGGATGCCGGATCGCTTTTTTGACATTTTCTTCGCTCAAACAATCAACGATTGTCACCACTCTTCCTTCGCTCGCGATGAGCAGATTGATAAGCGCCTCTTCGACCGAAATTTCCTGCGCCGCGGCAATTTCCAAAAGGCTTTTTTTAGTGAGAGACCGGCTGATCGGGCTGATGGCGATAATCGCGTTTTCGTAATGGTACCGGGCTGTTTCTTTCATCTCTTTGATAATTTTCTCGCGAAGATTCTTCTCTTTGAGCCTTTTCAGAAGCATTTTTTTGCCGCCCTCGGCCACCCAAGACGGCAGATATACATAAAGAACCGATCCGGTCTGGGTATAGGGATAAACATCAAAATTTATTCTGATTCCCGATTGATGGGCTGAATCAATCATCCCGAGCATTTCGTCCATCAGGGGCCAGTTTTTTTCTCCCATGACCTTAAGATGGGAAATTTGAAGATTGACATTCGTTTCTTTCGCGAGGTTAATCGCTTCCGCGAGAGCCGAAACAACATTTTGCGCTTCGTCTCGCAGGTGAGTGGTATAAACGCGATTATATTTTTTGGTGATTTCAATCATTTCAGCCAGCTCGTCCCAGGCCGCCGCTCTTTTATGACTATAGGCCAGTCCCGTGGAAAAACCCAAAGCGCCTTCTTTCAATGATTTTTCCAATATCTTCTTTATTACATCAAGTTCGTTGCGG
>JAVHPA010000095.1:0-10879 GCA_036170345.1 Candidatus Moraniibacteriota bacterium | reverse complement strand
GCCGTAGCTGAAAAAGCGCAGGAGGGCAGGGCTTTTTGCGAAGCGAGACCCGCCGCAGGCGGGGCGAGCGAGCAACAAAACGCCTCTGAATTTGAAAAAAGTCTGAAATGGTCGGGCTGCCGAGAATCGAACTCGGATTACACGAACCCGAATCGTGCGTAATACCACTATACCACAGCCCGTTAAATTATTTCTTCCGAAACTTTTTTTAGTATCCCTACCGCTTTTTGATTATTTCTCAACTTTCCCAAAGCGTCAATGATTCCGTCCGCTTCTTTTTTTAGCGACGGTTGTTTGGAAATAAATATTTTGATCGTTTTGTCGGATGGTTTTTTTTCAAAATATTTGCTAACCATCGCGTACCAGCGTTCCAGTGTTTCTTGTGAAACATCAAGGGGTGTTGTTATCACCGGCGGATTATTAAGAAGCAGGCTAAGCTTTTCCCAATTATTATATTTTTCGTATAAAATTTCATCTTCCAGAAGCCTCGCCGCCAATCCCCCGAAATCGGATGCGTATTTAATATTGAGAAAATTATATTTATTCAGTATCTCGTATCGTCTCATGTCGCACCATAGATGAAATTTCCATCCGGATTGAAAGCCGGTCAGATCTTTGAAGTCCAGGTCCAGATGCTTGAAAAAATTGTGCGTTTCATGACGAAGCAGCTCGTCTGTGACCCGTCTCACATCGGGGAAAAGCGTACCCAGCAAAAAATTGTCCGCGTCATTGCGGGGATGTTTATCCAGATATTTCTTGGCGTAAACGATGTGCGCGACTTGAGAAGCCATAAGCCGGAAATTTCTAAATCCTAATTTCTAATTTCTAAATAAATCCCAACGCTTGAATGTCCAATGTCTAAAAAATTTATTATTTGATAATTTAGCATTTTGTTGGAAATTGGGTATTGGATATTGGAAATTATTTAGGTCAATTAGATCAATTAGAAATTAGACTTTTTTATATTCACTTAATCCAATAACGGCTCTTTATCTCTTTATCCTCCTCTTCTTTTTTCTCCTCAATTTTTTCTTTCGCCATTTCGCGAAGAGATTTCAAGTTTTCTTTTTGCAGCTCTTCCGCCCTTGCCAGCAAACTTTCTTTTTTGTTCTTCTCTGGATTGTCTATGACCTCCGAAAGCAGAACATCCAAAATCGCCCCGATGATCGGCCCAGATTCAAGCTGCAATTCTTTAATCAAATCATTGCCATTGATTTTCAACATTTTGACCGAAAGCGGATCGCTCGAAATTTTGTCGACCATATATTTGAAGTGGCGGAGCTTGTATGGCACGGCCTTCGGAACGCCGCTCCCCAGTCGGTCTCCAACTCGCAAATCGATAAGGTCGTCGATATTCTCCAGACCCACTTTTTGCACAAGTCGACGAACGCTTGAAGCTCCCACTTCATCGACATTGTAATAGAACATATGATTGTCCACCAGCAGTCTCACTTTGCGGATTATCTCGGACGAATACTTGAGACGGCGCAAAATTTTTTCCACCACCCGCGCGCCGACATGGTCGTGGTTATAGAATGTGGAATAAGCGCCCTCGCCTCTTTTGGTTTCAGGCTTGGCGATATCGTGAAACAAAGTCGCGAGGCGCACTTCCAATTTTTCCGACGGACAATTCTTGAGCGACAAAATTGAATGTTCATAAATGGTATAAATATGATGCCGGTTCTGTCCCACCCCATATCCCTTTTCCAGTTCGGGAATGATGTATTGCAGCAATTTCAATTCTCGTAAAATTTCAATTCCCTCTGCGGCAAAATCCGAAACCAAAATCTTATTCAACTCATCCTGAATTCTCTCGAGAGCGATAAACTTCAAGTTCTTTGCGTTTTTAGTAATGGCCTTTTTGGTTTTTTCTTCGATTTGAAACGGCGTTTTCTCAACCAGTTTTCTCGGCCCTTTTGTTCTTTTTATTTTTATATCTTCGCCTAATGTTACCGCAAATCGTACCGCACGCATCATCCTCAGCGCGTCCTCGTCAAATCTCTCGTCGGCATTGCCAACTGCCCTAATAATTCTGTTCTTCAAATCATCTTGGCCGCCGAACAAGTCAATTATTTCGTATGAAGAATTTTTCAAGGTTTGACCTTGAGGAATTCCCGAAAAGTCCGACCTTGAGGAATTGCAAGCATCAGCTTGCAAGGAAAAAGTCGGACTTTGATTTATAATTTTAAGCGCCAGCGCGTTAATCGTAAAATCCCTTCGACTAAGATCTTCCTCGAGTGTCTTCGCGAACTTCACCTCATCCGGATGCCGTTTGTCGGAATATTTCGATTCAATCCTATACGTCGTCACTTCCACAACTTCAACCTCCCTCTCCTTTATAAGGAGAGGGTTGGGGTGAGGTTGAGAAGAAATCTTTTCAATCTTAACTCCAACTGTTCCGAATTTATTCTCATAAAAACTATCCGGGAAAATCTTGGTTATTTCCTCCGGTTTCGCGTTCGTCGTCACGTCCCAATCCTTCGGCTCAACTGAAGATCCTTCGACTTCGCCGAGGATTAGGTCCCGCACGCATCCGCCCACGACATATGCTTCAAAACCTGCGGCTTCAAGTTTTTTTATGATTTCAATTATTGGCTTTGGTATTTTCTTGATCATAACAATCAACTATAAAGTAAATTTATTACGAGCGCAATTATAACCTCCTTCTCTTTCGGGTTGCTTTCAGCGACAAGAAGCGCGAGGGCCACCAGCGCATTGTCGTTGATTTTCCGCTCACCGTTCTTTCGAAAGAGATAATTGTTTCTGGCCAAAAATTGGATAAACAAGAGGGAAGCGCTTCGTTTGTTGCCATCCACGAACGGATGATCCTTAATCACGAAATATAAAAGATGCGCCGCTTTTTCTTCAACGCTCGGATACAATTTCTTTCCGCCGAAAGATTGGTTCAGGTTGCCAATAATCGCCTCCAGCCCGTGCTCTCTTTCCTGCCCGAAGATTTCTGTCGCTCTTTTGTTTTTAATGAGATTATTTTTGAGTTCTCTAATGGATTTTTTCGCTTCTACATAATCCAGTTCCCAACAAAATTTTGATTTTTTTTCCCGAATAACAAGTTTTCCCTCGTCGTATTTTTGCAGGAGTATCCACGAATTAGCATAATCGGTGATAACTTTCAGCAATCCTTCGGCTTCGATTTTATTAAGCTCTCTGTTTTGAATCGCGCCTTGGAGCAAGGCAATCGCGCTTTCCAGTTCTCGTAACTTAACTTGTCTCTGCTCTTTCAATCTTTTTTCGTTTATCGTGAAACCCTTCAAGAGATGATCTTTTAATACTTTTGTCGCCCAAATTCTAAATTGAGTTGCTCTTTGCGAGCTTACTCTGTAGCCAACAGAAATAACAATGTCTAGATTATAATACTCGACATTATATATTTTTCCATCAGCGGCAGTTGTTGCATTTTTTGCAACAACTGAATTTCTATCAAGTTCTTTATCTTTGAATATATTTTTTATGTGTCTTGAAATAACGGACTTGTCGCGTTCAAAAAGACTGACTATCTGATTCAAATTTAGCCAAACAGTCTCTTCCTGAAGATTCACTTCAAGCTTCGCCTTTCCGCCTTTAGTTTTGTAGATCACAATTTCCCCTTTCGGAAAATTGCCTTTTTTTTGTTTCTTCATATATTCAATGTTATCACGCCAAAATCGTTTTGTCATTCAAATATGGCGGGAAAAGAAAAACCTCTCCGGTGTGGAGAGGTTTTTGATAATTTTCTAAGGTTCAACCTTAGCGAAGCTCTACTGGGAGCATACATATGCTTTGCCCACAACGGAGCCTAAGTTGGAGCCAGAGCCGCAACTGCCACCCGGAGGAAGAAAAACGGAGGGGGTGCCAAGGTCGTAATTGTTGGAGCTGGGGTTGTAGCAGTAGCCCCACGAACCAAGATCTTTTTTCACTGTAAATCCCGCATCGCAAGGGCCTTGAGAACCAATTGAAACACTTGCGGGACACAAAGGAGCGCCCCACTCCTTAATTAAGGAGAAGGCCGGGATGAGGTATTTCGCTTCATCGCCCCTTCAATCAGCTTGTCTAAAAACTGCGAGAAATCCATTCCGGCCAGTTTGGCCGCTTCGGGGGCAAGGCTCGTCGGAGTCATACCGGGAATGGTATTGATATCGGTGAAATAATATTCGTTATTTTTCTCGCTCCAGAGAAAATCGACGCGCGCAAGATCAGAGCATCCAATCGCTTTGAAAGTGGAAACGGCGTATTGCTCAATTTTCTTTTGATCGTCTTCAGAAATTTCCGCCGGGCAGACGTGTTTTGATCCCCCGTCTTCGTATTTAGCCTTGTAATCATAGAATTCGGAAATGAGCGGAATGATTTCCGTCACCGCCAGCGCTTTTGGTTCTTCGCTGCCCATCACTGTCACCGTAAATTCCCTTCCTTTTATATATTGCTCGAGAATCACCTCGTCCCCGTGAGAAAACGCGTCTTCAATTCCCTTTTCCAAATCCTCTTTTGTCTTGGCGAGAGATATTCCCACCGAAGAACCAAGTTCTGACGGCTTCACCATCATCGGCAAGGATAATTTTTCGACAATTTCGTCAAGGTTATATTTTTCATCTTTTTTTATAACTAAATCCTCCGCTACTGGCACGCCAGCTTTGGCCGCGATGATTTTTGCTTTCGGTTTATTCATCCCGATCGCGTGCGCCAGCACTCCCGAAAAAACATACGGCACACCAAGCATATCAAGCATCCCCTGAAGCCGGCCGTCTTCGCCAAACGGCCCATGAAGAATCGGAAAAACCAAATCGATTTTTTCTTTGAGTTCCCCTTCAGCGTAATTCAAGATGCTCTTCTCAGAATCTTTGATTGTCACCAGTCTTTGTGAATCATCGAGGCTTATCGCCCCTTCTTTGCCAATCTTATCCTCGTTCATTTTTATATATTCCGCTCCCTTATCTCCAATCAGCCAATTCCCTTTTTTCGTGATCGCAATCGGAATCACATTATATTTTTCTTTGTCCAAATTTTTCATTACTCCCCTCGCGGACGAAAGTGAAACTTCATGCTCTCCTGATTTTCCACCAAAAATTACAGCAAGATTTATTTTTTTTGGCATAAAAAATTTAATTATTTATTATTCTTCATCATAATCATAAAAATATTTCACTAATTTCGGCAAATCTTCTTTTGCCCTTTCTCCTTCCGCAATCTTTTTTAACAATTCCTTGGGTGTGAGCCAAAAATATTCACAAAAATCTTTTTTATTATAATTCGGAACTTCATCCGAGCGGATTTCATATACTTTCATAAAAGCGGAAACGTTGTTTTCGTGCGGGGTTAATTTTCCTAGAAATTTATACGGGACTTTTTCGATGTCTATATTTACCTCGTCTCTTGTTTCATGTTTTAGTGCATCTTCGTATGTTTCCCCGCTCCCCACATGCCCACCAACACTAAAATCCAAACTAAGTGGGAAATACTTTTTGTTAGCGACCCTCCTCGGAAACCAAATTTCGCCTTTTGAATTAATTACAAATACATTGATAACTCTGATATTTTTGAAGTCCTCTAAATAAACTTCTGAACGCATCACCGTGCCGACGACATTGTCGTTTTCGTCGACCAAATCCAAAAGCTCGTCATTTAATTGATCCGTTGTATCCATTGGATATCAAATAAATTTTGCCCTCGGAGGGAATCGAACCCCCATTTTTCCCTTAGGACGGGATAGCTCTAATCCATTGAGCTACGAGGGCGTTATTGTGAATTATGAATCATGGAAACTGGCAATTTTCAGTAAAGTATTAAAATTATCATTCTCTGCTGATTTCACCCGGAACTTGTGTCCGCATTTCTTACATATATAATACAGCAAATATTCTTCGCCTTTCACCTCCGCCCGCATCGGTTCCGTTACTCCCCCGCAATCCGCCGCGCGGTCGCCCGGATTCACGTCCGCATGCTTTCCCCAAAGACAAATGGGGCAATGGTCGGTATATCCATTGCCTTTCACTTCCGTCCCGCAATTCTCGCAAACAAAATTTTCAATCCGCCGTTGGAATTTTTTAGATTGCATTTTTGGACCGTACCGGACTTCCCGCCAAAGGCGGGCAGGGAACCGGTTAAATTCTGTGGAGATATGGGGATTCGAACCCCAGACCCCTTCCATGCCATGGAAGTGCTCTACCAGCTGAGCTATATCCCCGGATTATAAATACTAGTTTGAGGACGCGCGGACTTTATCCGCCTTGGGCGGAAACTGCGCCAACGGCCCAGATACTTTTCTATACTATTTCTAAAAACACTTTCAGTCAACGAAAAAATTGTGCTAAACTTATTATATGGCAAACAGTTTCACAAGAAAAATAAGCTGGCTTTGGCAAAACGCGCAGAATTTGCTGATTATTTTGTTTCTTGCCACTTTTACCCTCAACATCAGAAAAGTCTTTTTGACACCCTTCTCTTTCTTAAATGGAACATTTAACGAATATATGACTATGAGCTTTAGCTGGGCGGATGCTTTGATGATGGCCACTATTCTTATTTATACTATAAAATATATTATATGTCAATCAGCATTCGGTTCATCAAGCTTGCATGAAACATCCCAGGAGAAGGTTATAAAAGAAAATAATAAAGGATATTTGTCAAGTGTAATACACTGTATTACGAATGCTTCACGTGAAACATATCTACTATTACTTTTCGTCGCCTGGTGTTTTGTGTCGATAGCTTGGTCATCTTACAAACCAATAGCTACTTATAGATGTCTAACTCTGCTAGAGATCTTTCTATTCTTTATTATCGTTTATAAAAATTTAGTTGCCGATAGTCGTTTTTTTAGAATTTCTCTTATTGCTTTAATGATAAATGGCTTTATTCAAGCCATAATTGGCGTTTTCCAGTTCTTTTACGGCCATTCTCTCGGGTTGCGCTTTCTTGGCGAGAGCATTGTTTCACGTGAAACACCAGGAGTAGCGAAGCTCGTCATTGATGGCGCGAAACATATTCGAGCCTATGGAACATTTCCTCATCCGAATATTATGGCCGGGTTTCTAATTATTCCCTTAACCGTACTTCTTGTAGATCTATTTACTAGATGGTGGCCAAAATTCTTCTTTAATCTAATCCCACTCGAAAAAAGAAATCGATCTAAATTTGTTGCACGTGAAACATTACTAGGTAAAATTGCAACTCCCTTACTGCTGATATTTCTTCTAACCACAAGTTTGGGATTCGCTTTAACCTTCTCGAGGTCAGCCTTTTTGGGTCTATTTATGGTTCTGCTGTTTGTCACTTTTAGCTTTTTGCTAAAAATAGGTTACAAGCAAAAATATTGGACAATTCTTCTGTTTACTGTAATTGTTTCAATAGGGTTCCTATATTTTATCGGTCGCAACACTTCCTTGTTTTCGGATCAGTCGATGAAAGAAAGATCTTCCTACATAAATGTTTCACGTGAAACAATATCAGAGCATCCTTTAGCCGGAATTGGTGTTGGGCAGTTTGTTTTAAATGAATATACAAAAAATTCAAAACTTGAAGGTTGGCAATACCAACCGGTCCACAATATATATCTTCTAATTTCCAGCGAGCTTGGGATAATAGGTGTGGCATTATTCTTTCTTTTTATTGTTATGTTGTTCTCGAGGGCATATGGAACGGAACAAAAGAGTTTAATCTTGACACAATATATATATTATATTATAATATATGCTTTCCTGATCATCTTCTTCTTTGACCACTATTTTTGGGATATCAAAATTGCAATAATTATTTTTACTTTGCCTATCGTATTCCTGAAAACCGCAAGTTGTACAAAAGTATAAATAGCCAGTAAATTCCGTCTATTATTGTGTTATATGTTATGGGTTATGCGTTAAGTGAAACAAAATTAGACAAATTTATTTCAAGTGTTATAATCATAAATACAAGCCCCGTTCAAAATTGGCGAGGGTCAAAATAAATACGAATATACATTGGAATCTTGACCCGAGCAAATTTATTGCGGGGTGTTAATTTGCTTTAATTTAATATAATAATTTAAGGAACACCAAAATGAAAATTGATTTAAAAAGAGGAGGGGAAGCTATGCCTGCCGGGCAGCCAGGCGCTTTCTATATGAACCGAAGAGAAACAGTGAATAGGGCTCCTCTTCCGCAAGAACCTAGAAAAGAACCCCGAAAAGACACAAGGATACCAAAGATAATCGATTGGGTTATTGCCGGCGCCGTTTATCTTTTGGCTTTTTTGGTGCCGATATTTTTTCTGCCGATTGTCCCTAGCATTCTAGAATTGAATAAACAAATATTGATTGTTGTTCTTGGAGGAATCGCTTTTCTCGCCTGGATCGGAAAATTGGCCTGGGAAGGGAAGATAAGGGTAAAAAAGAATTTTCTTTTGATACCCATTCTTTTGCTCCTTCTGATTCTGGCTCTCAACACTATTTTTTCCGTTTACCGCGACCAAAGCATGTGGGGGAGTTTTGGTACCGAGAGTATGTCGCTTGTGACTGTCATTGCTTTAATCGCGGTTTTCCTGGTTATTATGAATAATTTTGAAACCAGAAAAAAGATTGACACGCTTATCCTTATTATCATTGGATCTTCAGCTTTGGCTAATCTTTACGCCATATTTCAAATTTTTGGAAAGTTTATTTTCAAAAATCAGGCCGTTGCCCAAAACTCGTTCAACACCATTGGTTCCGTTTACGCCCTGGCAATTTATTTGGGAGCTGTTCTTATCCTTACCGTGGCTATGCTTCTTGAAAAAAAATCATTGCCGGTTAAGATTGCTTTGATTGTTTTTTCTCTTCTTTTCATCTTCACTCTTGTTATGGTGAATTTCGGAACAGCCTTGGTAATCTTTCTGATTGGCATGGCTGTTCTTCTAGGGCTGGCCATTATTACAAGCGGCAGCGAGGAAAAAAATCGGGCTCTCATCATTCCGATGGTCGTTTTGACTCTGATTCTCCTGGCCACTCTTATCGGCAAACGCAGCTCAATTGTGAGAGTGCAACTTCCGGTAGAGGTAGGTCTTTCTTCCAGCGCTTCCTATGATGTTATGAAGGGAGAGTGGAAGGACAGCTTTTTGCTTGGCTCTGGCCTGTCTTCTTATGATCTGGCCTACCTCAAGAATAAGCCAAGTGAAATAAATCTGACTAATTTCTGGTCAGTAAAATTCAATGAAGCCAGCAGCCGTTTTTTCACTTTGGCGACTACAACCGGATTTCTTGGAGCGGCCGCTTTTCTTTTCTTGGTTGGCTCCATTCTGGTGTATATATTCTCCTCTTTTGTAAAAATTTTTGGGCGAAACGAAGAGGGAACTTATACTCTTATCGGATTGGCGTCCGCGTGGATCTATCTTACCCTGGTTTATTTTCTCTATCCATCAAATGTCACGATCGACTTTATGTGGTGGATCGCAACGGCCTCCCTGATCGTTCTAATTTCGCTGGTTTTTCAGAAAAAAGAAGAGATTATCAGCGAAACTTCTTCTCCGCGCGTGTCTCTGATTTTATCCTTTGTTTTCGTCCTGATTATTGTCGGATTTATTTCCCTGATCTTCCTTGAAGGACAAAGATATGTGGCTGCCGCGGCTTACAACAAAGCTCTTGCCAGCGACGCGCAGGGTGTCAAAGTTGATGATCTTGTGAGCAAATTATCGCAGGTGGTCAACTTGGATCCGAGCCGCGATCTCTATCATCGCAATTTGTCAGTCGCGCTCTTTGCCGCGCTCAATGATAGAATTTCCAAAAAAGGAGCCAGCAACTTGTCGGAAAATGATCGGGCGGAAATCAGCAATTTTTATTTCGCCGCGGAAGACGAAGCCCGGACCGCGATTAATTTGAATCCTAAAAATCCTGATAATCTTGTTCAGCTCGCTCAAATCAACCAGAATGTGATCGGATCGAAAGACGGCGCGGACGAAGCGGCTCGCTCGAATTATATGGAATCTTTGAAATATGATCCGAAAAATCCTTCCACCTATTACCAGATTGGGCAAATTTATCTCATGATGGCTGATCTCGAGAGCGCGAAAAACGCCAGCCAGCAGCAAGGATCCAATAAAGCCTCGCAACTCTCTGATAAGGCAAAAGAATATACCGCTTCGGCTTTGCAAAATTTTGAAAAGGCAGTCGAGATGAAAAATAATTATATTCCCGCTCAATTTATGGCCGCGGTATCTCTCGACAGGCTGGGCAAAATTGACGAAGCCATTGCCAAGCTGGAGGATGGCAAAAAAATGAATCCGCAGGACGTGGGAATAGTCTTTCAGTTGGGAGTTTTCTACTATAAGGCTGAAAGATATGACGAGGCCCGCAACGAACTTGAGCAAGCGGTGAAACTGGCTGATAATTATTCCAACGCCCGTTATTTCCTTGGGCTCATCTATGACAAACAAGGCGATAAACAAAAAGCGCTGGAACAATTTAGAAAAGTAGCGGATCTCAACCCGGATAATGCGGATATCAAGAAGATTGTCTCTAACCTTGAAGCCGGAAAAAGCGCTCTTGCCGGACTTGAGGAAAACGCGGTTAACCAGAATGCCGGAGGACAGTCAGGACAAAACCAGCCTTCTGTCCAGCGGGATCAAGCCCCCGTTCCACCGGAAACGCCTATCGGCCCTCAAAATCCATAGAGGCGCTAGGATCAAAATCAACCGTCGCATAGCCTTTATAAATTCCCTCTCTTTTTTGAGCGGGGGAATTTATAAATTTGACATATTTTTGTTTATTGCTTAATATGCTTATAGAATTTTTCTGAAGCGGTTTGAGATGTCCGAGAGATCGGACATTTTAATTTAAATTTTGAATTTATTATTATGGCGAAAAAAAAGAAATTGAAATCTCAAGTCGATGAATCCCAATCCGCCGGACGACTGGGCCAGTTTGGAAGCGCGATCGCGC